>PWFZ01000149.1 GCA_003555185.1 Balneolaceae bacterium
GAACTGCTGGCCAATTAAAGGGCAGCATGACAATTGACGGCGAAGAGATTGAGTTTAGCTCAGTTTCACTTCGAGATCAGGCTCGTAGATTTCGTGCAGACTTGCCGGGTGAAGAACTGGGAATAGAAGGTACTATTCGTCTTTCAGCATCTTATTCAGGTGACGAACTTAATGGATGGGCAGAAACTCCCGGGCATGATCGAACCGAATGGATGGCTGAAAAGACGGCTGCCTATGAAGAAGAAGTGAAAGAATCTCCGGAATTAACGCCCAGGGAACTGCAGCTTGTAAATCTTCGACCGAATATGGAGTATGGACGCGAGGCTGAGCCGGATCAACCCGAATTTGTACTCGTACGAAATGCGACCATTTGGACCATGGGACCTGAGGGTAAATTAGAAGGTGCGGATCTTCTGGTAGAAAACGGTAAGGTTGCTCAGGTGGGTCAAAATATATCGGCTCCGTCCGGTGCAGAAATTATCGATGCAGACGGGAAGCATATAACTCCCGGTTTGATTGATGCCCACCTTCACTCCGGATCTGACGGCGTGAATGAGATTGGTGGAGCTATAGTGCCGGAAGTACGATTGGGGGATGTTCTTAACATCAACAACATCTGGATGTACCGACAGCTGGCCGGTGGGTTAACTACTGCTCACGTAATGCACGGATCAGCCAATCCTATTGGTGGGCAAAATCAGCATGTGAAAATGCGCTGGGGTGCTTTATCAGATGGACTGAAGTTTGAAGGAGCTCCGCGGACAGTGAAATTTGCACTGGGAGAAAATCCTAAACGAGTTGGAACGGATCGATATCCTGAAACCCGTATGGGAACCAGGGAAATTATAGCCGACCGCTTCAGAAATGCCAGAGATTATGAAGCAAAATGGGCTGAGTGGGAACGTAACGGCGAAGGAATTCCACCAAGAAAAGATCTGCGACTTGAAGCACTGGTAGATATTTTGAATGAAGATATTCTGATTCAATCTCACAGTTATCGTCAGGATGAAATCCTGATGCTGACACGACTGGCTGAAGAGTTTGATTTCTCTATCAAAGCATTTCACCACGGAGTTGAAGCCTATAAAGTAGCACCTGAACTTGCTGAAAGCGGAGTAGGGGCTGTGGTATGGTCTGATTGGTCATCCTTTAAAATTGAGGCATACGACGCAACTCTGTTCAACGCACGATTATTGAGTGAAGCAGGTGTTCTTACATCCCTGCACTCTGATAATAGTCAGATTGCGGCCAGAATGAACTGGGAAGCTGCCAAGATGGTAAGAGCGGGTGTTGATCCTGAAGAAGCATTGGCGATGGTTACCATCAACACGGCAAAAATTCTGGGAATTGATTCGAGTGTTGGCTCACTGGAAAATGGGAAAGACGCTGATTTTGTGATATGGAATGGCGATCCGCTATCAACACTAACGAAAGCCGAACAGACCTGGATTGATGGTAGAAAATATTTCGATCTGGACGAGGATGCTGAGAAACGGCGAGAAGTAGATCAGGAGCGATCTCGACTTATTCAACTGATATTGGAGGATAAATAATGAGAAATCAACTGAATCAATTCGCAAAAAGGGACTCAGCTATGAATAAAAAATTAAATCAGATGAACATACATAAAGAAGACTCTTGTTACGACAAGTTAACGGTCAGATGGACATCAATAATCACAGTGTTATTACTATTCTGTTTTACAGCTACTCCTGAGGTAAATGCTCAGACACCGGCCCCACAGCAGAATGGACCGATAGCACTTGTTGGAGGAACCATCTACACGGTTTCTGACGGTGTGATCGAAAATGGAACCATTGTTTTTGAGAATGGAGTGATTACTGCAATAGGGACAAATGTTTCTATCCCAGCCGGCGCGGAAGAAGTGGATGTTTCGGGAAAGGAGATCTATCCGGGACTCATTGACGCATACAGTCAAATGGGACTCTATGAAATCGGAGCCGTTGGAATGACGGTTGATTTGAATGAGCAGGGAGCGTTTAACCCGAATGTGCGGCCGGAAGAAGCTATCAATCCTGAGAGCCGGCACATCGGGACGGCACGATCAGCCGGAGTATTAGTAGCTGTTTCGTCGCCTATGGGCGGACTTGTTTCTGGTCAGTCTTCTGCAATTATGCTGGATGGATGGAGCCATGAAAATATGCTGATCAAATCTGGAACAGGCCTTTTAATAAACTGGCCACCAACCGCAGATGAAGATGCATATGAGGATGCACTGCAAATGATGCGTGATGAGTTTGATAAAGCCCGCGCTTATAAAAATGTGCGTGGAGCTGTGCAAGACGGCAGTATGAGCAGAGTGGATCTCGACTCAAAGCTGGAATCAATGATTCCCGTTTTTGAAAGAGAACGTCCGGTTGTTGTAAGTGCTAATGATCTGCGTCAGATTCAGGATGCGATTACCTGGGCAGAAGAGGAGGATCTAAAGCTGGTTATTCTCGGTGGCCGTGATTCCCATCTCGTGTCCGGACATCTTCAGCGAAAAGAAATTCCTGTAATTATCACTCAGGTATTAACATCACCAAGTCGTGACTGGGAAGGCTATGATTCCCGATACAGTTTACCCGCCAAGTTATATGATGCAGGAGTTGCATTTGCAATAGCAGGCGGCTCAAGTGCCCCGTACGCATATCGTCTGCCATGGGAAGCGGGAGCATCTGCTGCATTCGGTTTAGATGTAGAAGAAGCGCTGCGATCCGTTACGCTGTCACCCGCTCAAATTCTCGGTTTTGACGACCGTGTAGGATCACTTGAGGTTGGCAAAGATGCTACGCTGCTAATCACCACGGGTAACCCGATGGAGTATAGCACTCAGGTAGAGCAGGGGTATATAGAAGGGCGGAAAATTGATATGATGGATGCCCATCGTCAGCTTTACGAAAAATACCGTGAGAAGGTAGACCAGCGTAGTGCTGATGCAAACTAGTAACGGTATTTATTGCTAAAAAAGAATCAGACCCGTTCGGTTTTTTAAAACCGGACGGGTCTTTTTTTGGCTCTGTGTTATTTTGTCTGATTAAGACGTTTTACTCAACGTAGTACGGATGACTGATCCGCTGTACTTGACTAATCCTGAATCAGTTTAATGCAGACAACTTGGGTCAGGCGACTTGACTTGTGATCCTACAGTATTAAGCACAGAGTATTTTTATGGATATTTACTGCTAGAAGGAATCAGACCCATGAGGTTTTTTAAAACCGGACGGGTCTTTTTATTTACAAACGTCATTGCGGCCCCCGATCCGCAATCTCCTAACGATGATAGCGGATAGAGATCTCGCTGGCGCGTTCAAAAAATAACCCCTCCTTGTGAAGTAGGGGACTTTTGAATCTCTAAATGCAAACTAAAACGGTATTTACTGCTAGAAGGAATCAGACCCGTGAGGTTTTTTAAAACCTCACGGGTCTTTTTTGTTTTAAGGCTTAAGTTTCATCTTCTCAATCTTCAGGAACAGAACCAAAGATACGGAATTGCTCCACTCTCCTTCTGTGTGCCATTTCAAGCGGGCTTTAATGGATAGGTGAACGCTTTAACTGCCGGTCAGATTTTTTAAGTTTTCCTTATTACATTAGATTTATGTGACTCGGTTTACTTAAATATTAATATTATGCTCAAAAAAGACTCTGTTAAACTCTCGTTATGTAACGCCTCATATTTAGAAAGGTCATCCGAAGGTGCCGAAACAACCATTCTAATGGTGCATGGTAACTCGTTGTCGAAAGAAACGTTTTTACCACAACTTGAATCTGATCGGTTTGATGGATACAGACTGATAGCGGTGGACTTGCCCGGTCACGGAGATTCTAAGGCAAATAGTGGGTCTGATGCTTCCATGTTTTCCCTCAAGGGGATGGCTGATTTTTTAAGTGAATTTGCCAAAAAAGTAATTGATGAAGAGATTGTTTTAGCAGGGCATTCGCTGGGTGGACACCTCTGTATTCAGGCTGCTTCAAAAATTCAGAATGTAAAGGGATTCTTTTTGATAGGTACGCCGCCACTTACAACAACCGAAATGTCCGTGCCTCCATTTAACGATCACCCTGCGATGGGTTTGTTATTTAAAGATGAATTGGATGAAGATGAGTTGGAAGTTCTTGCGAACTCCATGCATAACGGTTCATCTAAGACTGCAAAGATGATCAAAGAAGCCGTACGAAAAACAGACTCATCACTCAGAAGCACTTTGGGGCAATCGGTTGCATCCGGTGATTTTAAGGATGAATTAGATGAGCTTGGAAATATTGGGGTTTCCCCGGCATTGGTTTTGGGAGAGAAGGATGAATTGATTCATCCCGGTTACGTGAAAAAGATTGCCGAATCAACGGGGTGGCAAAATAAACTCCATGTTGTTCCGGCAGCAGGTCACACTGTTCAGCTTGAAGCCCCTGAGGCTGTAAATAGTTTGCTTGCCGAGTACATGTCTTTTATTGATTCGAAGGGTAATTAAAAGCCATTCTTAAATACGTATGCTATCAGGCTGGCGCTGTTGCTAACACCGGCTTTCCGAAGCATGTTTCGTCTGTGAGTATTCACTGTATCTTTTGCTATAAATAGTTTATTCGCAATTTCTTCGCTGTTTAACCCCGTGGCCAGTTCATCGATGATCTCTCTTTCGCGCTTGGTGAAATTGGGTTTGGAGTTAGATTCCGGTGCTCCAAAATTAAACCCGGAAATTTCCGGCCCGCTCATCATAGCTTGTACTTCATTGCTATTGGTGAGATGAGTTACATCTGTATAAATACCAAATGATGTGAGCATATTGTGGTTGGCATCTCTGGTGAGTAACCCGGTTTGCCGCTGTACATGCAAATAGCTTCCATTTTTATGCTTCATGCGATAGGTGAGATGAAAAACATGGTCAAACAGGTTAATTCCGGATTTACCTGACAGGACATCGATTGCATCAGCCGTTAGTTTCTTAACCGATTCAAGGTCATCCGGGTGAATACGTTCATAGAAAAATGAAAGTTTTTTGATCTCTTCAGGCTCGTACCCCAAAACGTTTTTCACACCGGCTGATATGTAAGCCAGGGAAAGATCTTCCGTAAAATAACTTGCAGCATAGACAAATTGATTTCCGATAGGCTTGAAACTTTTTATGCTTTCCAACGCTCTATCCATCTCTTTATCCGGCTCACTGACCTGGAGCTGGTTTTCCCTAAGATACTTCACATTCTGATGAATCCATTTCATGAGCAATTTGGATGTACTTTATTAAGTATTAATGCTTCTATATAGTAACTAATTTTAAATTTCTATGTGAGGGCAAAACAGGCTTTAACGTTGAGTAAAAACTCATTTATCTAAAACACGTTCAATCCAAACTTTAATATCATTCATTACTTCAACCCGGTTGATTTCACTAAGTAATTCGTGACGTGCTCCTTCATACAGTTTTACTGTCAGGTCAGAAACTCCGGATTTTTTTAAAGCCTGCTCAAGGTTTTTGATTCCTTTTCCCATGTCAGAAATTGGGTCTTTATCTCCGGCCACCAGAAGTATAGGAATGGTTAAGGCATGATCTGCAAATGGCTTATGGTTATGCAGTGCTTTCAACCCCTTAAAAAAGTATTTATAAAAAGAAACGCTTGGGAGAAACCCGCAAAAAGGATCATTAATATATGCATCTATTTCTTTTTCATCTCGGGAAAGACAGTCATATTGGGTTCTGTTTGGCTTGAACGCCGAATTATAGGGTTTAAATGTTAAGTCATGTATCAACTGACTTTTTGATTCAGGCCCGTTGAGCTTCGCGATTACAGATGACAGGGCAATACCGGCTCCAAGTAATTTTGGCGGCTTGCCATTGCTTCCCGAATAAATAATTCCATTGGGCTGATCATCAAAAAGCTGCATGTACCGCTGGGTGAGAAACGATCCCATACTGTGGCCAAATAGTATTCTCGGCTGATTTGGGAACTCTTGTTTTACCCTGTTTGTGAAGTCGAGAATATTTTTGGTCATGCGATGAAAAGCATCTTCATCCGGGATGTATCCAAGCTGATCGGGATCTGTCTCTCCGTGGCCCCGATGATCATAGGATATCACTCCATACCCATGTTTGGTAAGTAATTCAGCAAAACGCTGATACCGGTTACAGTGCTCCGCAATCCCATGGATGATCTGAATGATTGCAATGGGTTTTTCATCATCCGGCATCCATTTCCGGCCAAATAGTCGGTTTTGTGATGGGTCAGGAAAAGTGAATGACGTAGTTTTCATGGAGCAATTTTATTTATGATTACATAGAATGCAAGACAGTTAGTAAAGTTAAAAAGTAGCTAAAGCCCTTTAAATAATATGAGATATTTTTAAATAATATCTGAATAGTTGTAACGAGTTAGGGATTAGAATTTTAGAAATTAATGTATTCATCAAGGAGTGAAAGTCATATAAAAAAATCAGAGGAGTAATGAATAAACTAAGGTTTAGCTGGGTTGCCGTACTGTGCTTTCTGGGGGCTGTTTTCTTAATGCAATGCGAAGATGAAATGCCGCGAACAGAAAGAGCGGATCAAGTTGAGGAGGAACAAATTGAGGAGGGTGAGGAGTTTAGGCGACACGAAGAAGGAAGAGGCGATGAAGCGGCGCCCGGCATTGCGGAAGGGCATGAAGTGAATGTAGTAGACGATCGTGAAGAATTGATTGAAAATATGCGGGAGCTTTTGAGTGATCTTATTGATGAACTTGAAGAACGGGCTGAAGCTGATGAGATGGAAGCCTATGATCAGGTGCAAAATGATCAACTTGAACTTAACCAGTTAATCAATGAAGCTGAAAGAACAGCTGATGAAAACTGGGAGGAAATTAAAGAGGATGTTCAGGAAACATATGTTCGTATTGCAGTGGATCATAATGAACGTGTTCGGCCCGAAGGAGCCCATGGTGGCCGTGAGTTTGGCTGATAAAGTGCTCCTTTTTTTGTCGTACAACTAATCTACAAGAACTGATCGGCCTGACCTGCCGGAACTGCTGAAGCCGGCAAGGCGCACAGTTTCATCCCCATTCAGCTCCACAGGGTCACTGTATACCGGAGAGTTTACGGTCGGTTCGCTGCCATCCAGGGTATACCTTATAATTGTCCCGGGCAGTGAGATGTTTGCATGAAGAGACGCGTCACGAATCACAGCTCCCGGTGGCGGTATGCGGTAGTTGACCTCTTCGTAAAGACGGTCTAGGCGGGGCAACTCAACGCTGCCGAGTCGATTGGCAAACTCATTCCATGCAACCAGGCGTTCTTGCTCGAACTCTTCACGGTTACGGAGATTACCCCATTTCGGCTGACCCGCCCAGGCGCGCTCGGCAAGGCCCAGCAAACGGGGCAGAATCATATACTCCATCCGTCCCGGCTCGTTTACTGTCTCTGTCCAGAGCTGACCCTGAAGCCCGAGAATATTATTACGGGCATTTTTCTCCAGGCTTTCCATCTCTTCAAAGTGATCTTCAGCAAGAGGATTTCCGTAATTGTTGTCCTGAGAATTCATAAAGAGATTGAAAGGTGCAAAAGAAAACGGTGCCTCAGTGGTGAGCATGGCGGCCCAGTAGAATCCGGGCTCCTGCCAGTGCTTGTCGTAGGCCAGGTCGAAATAGAAATTGGATGCGTGCGATATCACAACCTCATATCCGCTGTTGGCCAGCGCATAGGCGCGGTCTTCAGTTCCTCCACCCCAAATATTTGACCATACGTATGGGATTGCCGATCCGGCAAAGTCAGGGTTGATCGTCATGCCTTCCTCTTCTCCTTCGCGGAAAGCGATCTCCTCCCATCCGGCCATCACAATTCCGTGCGGCTCCAGTTTGCGGATCAGTCGCTCGAAGAAGTAAGATTGCAGATCGCGTACATTTTTAATTTGCTCCTGTTCCATCAGCTCTTTGCAGGCCGGAGAATCTGTCCATGCTCCCATGGGCACTTCATCACCCCCCATATGGATCACATTAAGTGGTGCATCTGCCTCCCTGTGCATCTCAATCAGCTCTTCAATCACAACATCCATAAAACGGTAGGTCGACTCCAGGCAGACGTTGATTACATTGTCCGTGTAGTTCTGAACCGAACGGTAGGATGACTCGTCCTGCGGATCGTGCAGCCTGTGTACGTCCGCGTTTGAATTTTCACCGTCCTTCTTCAGCCGCTCATACCGGCGCTCCATTGCTATGATTGCGGCCCGTGCGTGGCCCGGGACATCAATTTCGGGAATCACCTCGATGTGCCGTTCGTTAGCAAACTGCAGCAGGTCGATATACTCATCGCGTGAATACCACCCGCTTCCAAAAGAGTTACCCGGTGTGGGGTTGGGGCCTGATCCATAGACCGGGATCATATACTCCTCTTCAGCTTCAGTGTGGCCCCGCCGGCCACCCACTTCCGTCAGTTCGGGGAGCTCTGCAATGGCGATACGCCATCCCTCATCATCCGTAAGGTGAAAGTGAAATTTATTAAGCTTGTAAGTAGCCATAACGTCAAGAAGGCGTTTTACATCCTCAACTCCATGGAAATTACGGGCTACGTCAAGGTGCATGCCGCGGTAGGGAAATGCCGGTTCATCGGCGATAGTTGCAACGTTAATGGTAAGGCCCTCAACCGCTCGGAATGTGATCAGAGATCGCAGCGTCTGAATTCCGTAAAATGCACCCGGAGCTGTGTCGGCAGTGATGGCTATGTTGTCTTTTATAATCTCCAGATTGTAGCCTTCAGGTGATGTCATTCCGGTAGAGTCACGAAGCAGGGTGATATCAGCTTGCTGGCTGGCTTCCCCAATAACCTCAGCGTTTATTCCGAACTCACTCATTAGGGCGTTGACCAGGAATGCCGCTTCTGTCTCGAATGCAGAATCTGCGTAAATCACCATGGTTTCGGGAAATATGAAGCGGCTATCGTTTTTGCTGTAGGCGACAGGAGTGGGGGTAATGGGTGTCAGCTCTTCCCGGTCAAGCTGTGTGAGCCGTTCGTTCTGTTCGAAAGTGACATCCGGAGTGGGAACGGGTACGTTGTCGCCCGGTGAACGATGGATCTGTTCATCGGACTCGAAGGGATGGATAGTCACAGGCTTAACCTGCTCAATGGATCCATTTTCATGCACAAAATAGAAGCCTTCAGGCGCGTCAGATTTTTTGATGGCAAAAAACCGGGCCATGTAGTCTATATCCAGCCTCTCTCCGGGGTTGAGTGGTATAAATTGATCGGTAGGTTCAAGCTTGAAAAAATAACCGTTGATGTGAGAAACAGCGAACTCAGGAGGAAAGCTTTCGGTGTCCAAAATGCGCAGGGAATTAAAGTAGAGCGCCCATCCGTCAGCCTGCAGTGGTTCGTCTCCGTTGTTGATCAGCGATAAAGTTGCACTTAATTTATTACCGGGTTCAAAGTTGGAGTTCACTTTCCACTCAATATCGATGGATGATGAGGTGATATTTGCATCGGGTTGGTTGCTGCACGACAGGAGCGTAATACAGAGTGTGAAGACTATTATAAATGGATATAGAGATATTTGAGGGATGGATTCTTTGGCCATCGAATTCAATTATATGTGATTGCGATTCAGGAGGTATAGCGTTGGGTCGTGAATAAGACTTTATAATATTCAATTGAAGTGAAAAGATTTAGCTCCGTTACAGGTTTTTATCTTTTTTCTGATTTGATACTTTAAATTGATGATTGATAGTTGAGTTGAAACCTGAAAAGCCGTAACTTTGGGGTCTGCGATGTTTTGAAGGTCATGAGATTAGAGTCTTGATGAATTTCGCACCGTAGCTCAACTGTCCCGAAAACGTTCGGGATGACTTTGGATCAGGATTTTGATCCGTGGAGTTTAAGTGAAACGGAATTATTTATTGAAAACAAACATGCGCCCGTAGCTCAACTGGATAGAGCATCTGACTTCGGATCAGAAGGTTTGGGGTTCGAATCCCTACGGGCGTACAATACTTAAACCCATGACTCGAAAAGAGTTATGGGTTTTTTATTTTGTGCTATTGACGATTTTTTTGAGGGAAAAATTTAGATTTGGGTAACAGAATACCGGGTGTCGATTACTTAATTTGTGGGTAGTCATCATTTCTAAAGCACCTTGAGTTTGAGAGTTTTTGAGCATGAAAATATACTCTCATATTTATTAGTACCAATTTTATGTCACCGAAAGATCATTATTTGATAGAAATTGCCAATTGTTCAACTTCAAGTCTATGGCTGAGACTGTGAATAACGGTTAAGCTGATTAGCAGGGAAAAGAGAGGGTTGTTACTCTTTATTTTTGGCAAAATCTCTGATTTCGACCACTTTATCACTGAGTGGTTACGTGGCGAAGATTC
>PWFZ01000232.1 GCA_003555185.1 Balneolaceae bacterium
CATCATGTTTGCCCCAACCCTGGACTCTGTCCGGGAAATGTATCCATGGGTTACATCGGATGCACAATACCTAATGCACCTTTTGTTCATTAATGGGTTGTGGATTTCACATCTCACATTTACAAAGATCAGCCGTCTCCGACTTCAGGATAATTATAAGTTTCTGGCATTTGGGTTTCCAATTACAAAGCTCACCCATTACCTGAATGCCGCTGGATTTCTTCAACCCATAAATCTTCTATTCAACCTGTTTTGGGTTCTTTATCTGGGTATGCTGGCAACCTCAGCAGTCAATTTTATCATTATTTGCTTGATGGTTGTCGTCACATATGGACTGTTTAACGCTATTAAATGGAGGTTTAAAAATAATAGTGGAAACCGTTTTAAATGGATGCATCTGCTTTTTGCCACTGCCTTTGTTGGTTTTCTTATTGTGAGGCCTTACATCAACTTCGATGCCTTTATTGGAGAGCCTGAAGTTATAATTAACCAACTTCTTGGATGGATGCAATTCACACCGGGTGGTCTTTTTTATTATTTATCCGTCAGCTTAACCGGCACATTTGCTACTATCGTAACAATTTGCACCTTGTTAATTGCGCTCTATTTCCTTTACAAAGATTTGGCCCATAAAACCCAAACGGCGCTGCTAATGCCATTAGCAACATCAACTTCCGATAATAAAAAATCCCGACTCTCTTTCTTTAAAAGAATTTTTGGTCTGCAGGGCGGAAAGTTTTTCTATAGCGTTTGGAGCCACTCTTATACCAAAACACAGATATTGATCACCTTCTTTATTTCAGGTCTCTATATTTTCTTGTTTCACGACGGTACAGCGATAGGTAATTTTATGGTTCCTGTTTTTCTAACCATTATACCTGTATTGCTGCTTATGTTGTTTATGACCAACATGTTTGGATTTGAAAACCGTGAACTACTTTTGATGCTTCAAAGTCCTATTTCTGATGATGGCCTTATCGGACAGCGAATAAATGCCGTTCTACTGATCTCAATGGGTAGCCTGTTGTTTATTTCGCTAACAATTCCCTTCTTTTTTGAATCCATGACAACCATGCTTCAAATCTATCTTGGCTTTATCTTTATCTGTATCATTTTTCTGCACTATTTACTGTTCAGCTCAATTAAGAATTACAAGAAAATAGAGGATGTGGCTCTGATGTCCATTTCAAACCCCGTTGTTCCGGCATCGGTATCCTTTACAGGTATGTTTTTGGTCATGCTTTTAGGCCTGGCTTCTTTTCTTGTTTTTGATCAGTTTCAGTGGTTACATATACTCGTATTAGCCACTGTCGATATTGCTCTTATCTACTTTTTTATCAGTCGTATCAGTAAAATAAAACCCCTTTTTAAAACCCACGTAGTCCCCAAATTATGGAACGAGCTCTAAAAATTCAGGCACTTAGCAAATCTTACGATGACACCCCTGTATTGGAGAATCTAAACCTGGAAGTACCTGCCGGTTCTATATTCGGATTGATTGGGCCCAATGGCGCCGGAAAAAGCACGTTAATTGGAATACTCACCGGGCTGCTTGATTACAATAATGGCACCATTTTTATTAATGACCTTCAGCTAAACGCCAAGAATGAAATCGACATTAAAAAAGATGTTGCCTCGGTTCTACAACCTCCGCTTTTATTTGAAAACTTTACCAGTTACGAGTTTACCACCTACGTCTGTGAAATGTATGGAATTGATAGTGATCAGCTGAACGATAAAATCAAATCTCTGTTTACTTATTTCGAGATTGATAAATTCATGCACGTAAAGGCAAGGCAGCTTTCCTCAGGTAGTCGTAAAAAACTGGCATTCTGCACCGCTATACTTACAGAGCCAAAACTGCTTTTTTTGGATGAGCCATTTGAGAGCGTTGACGTCATCTCCATTGGCAGAATGAAGGCAGTGTTAAGGAGACTGAAAGAAAAAGGCGTTACCATTTTTATAACCAGCCATATTTTGGAGGTTGTTGAGAACCTTTGTGATGACATCGCAATACTTCATAAAGGAGAAATTCTCGCATACCTCGATGCAGAGAGCCGTAAAAAGCTGGAAAAAGATTCCAGCCTTAGCGAAATATTCGAAGATTACGTTGAAGTGAACGGAACCAACAGTGAGCTGCTAAACTGGATTTAAGCATCTCACTAAGATTTTAAAATTACTCGTGTCCCCAAGGCGCAGGTGGTGTATCCTCCATAGGTTCAGAAAGATCAAAATCAACCCGCCAGCTCCAGGTGGTATCACGAATAGTGCCGTAGGTATATCGATCTCCGGGTACTATTTCAATTCTCCATCCACGAAAATGTCCCATCTCTTCACTCCGGGGTACTGATTTAAATTCCTGGCGCATTGCCGTTCCACCTTCAACAGAATATCCGCCGTACATTGTTACATCATCCTCGCTGCCGTCCGGCATTCTGTGATCATGGCGCAATTCAAGTCCGTCTTCATGTTTGGTGTAGATCCACGTTCGGGATCGGTCCCACTCATCCTCGCCCAACTCAATATGAAACGGTAATTTTAGCTGATTATCATCACACTCACGGAAATGAACAACCAACAGCTCATCTCCATCTAACATCTCATCACCTTCAGGTTCCAGTGTAAGTCCACCGGGATAGGCATTTCCACACTGCTCACTCAGCATGTCGAAAAAAACCTCAAAAGGTTCTTGGTCCTGCTCCGCTCTTTCACCGCATGAAAGTAAAAAAAATGCCAATAGTACCGCTATCAATAATTTCATTTCTCTGTTTTTTGTTGATGTTCATTTTAAAATAAAGCAGATAATATCTAATGAAGCTCAAAATACCTAAAAATGAGTATATCCATTTACGGACTGATTTTGAATATTGTGAAAGCTTATAGTTTCAGAAAGGGGTCCATATAAAGTTTTTATGCCACATATCGATTGTTTTTCTCTTCATTCCGTTGCCCGGATTAGTCGCCTCTATACATACCCAAATTCCGTTTTTGAACAAACCGAACGATTTCAATATTCAGGATCGCACTATTCTTCATACTAACTTCCCTCTGGAAAGTATAGAAGTAAACTACCAACCCTTAAATAGAATTTGGAGTACGGGTGATGAATTACACTTTAGCTACACAGAAAATAATCTCGCTTTTATTTTTTTGTCGGATAGCCTTTACCCTTTTAATTATGAATTCAGGCTCACAAATGTTGACAGGGATTGGATAAAATTAAATGAAGACAAATCAGCAACATACTCCAACCTTTCTCCCGGCGAATATACCTTTAAGGTAAAAGTGCCTGGAAATAATCAGCTTGATGAAGCTGTGTTGAGTGTACCGATTATTATATCATCGCCGCCATGGGAAGCAGCATCATTCAAATTTCTTATTGCATTATTTTTAACGGCAGTTCTTTATTCTCTTAATAGATACCGGAATTACTACCACTCAAAAGTTGAAAAGCTACGACTTGATATCGCCCGGGACCTCCACGATGATGTCAGTTCAACACTAAGCAGTATAAGTTTCTTTGCTCATGCTATTGTATCAGATGAATTAAGTAATAAACATTCCCAGAGATTTTTAAACCTTATATCAGAATCATCACAGGAGGCGAAAGAAAAGATAAGCGACTTTATATGGGTGATCCATCCACAAGATGATGATTGGGAAACCCTGCTACTGAAGTGCAAACGCTATGCATCCGATATTTTGGAAAGCAGGGGTATCGATCATCATTTTGTAGTTGAAGGTAAACCTCCCGCAACTCTGAAACTGCCGGTCAAAAAAAATACGTGGCTCATTTTTCGGGAGCTCATTACAAATATTGCCCGTCACGCCAATCCTGAATCTGTGATCATTCGGTTTACTGTAAAAAACAATGAAATTAAACTAACTGTAAATGACAATGGAAATGGGTTTGAACCTGAAGCTGAACTAACGCAAGGGCACGGACTCAAAAACATCATGACCAGAGTAGAGACTCTAAAAGGAAAGGTTCTGCTTGATTCTAAATCAGGGATGGGCACCAACTGGGAGCTACAGCTACCTATTTAAGTTCACGGTTTCATTAAATATTATGGATAGAGATCATAAATTGACCCGCGTCATTATTGTAGAAGACAATCATTATATAAGAGAGGGGTGGGCAACTATACTTGACTCTGACTCAGGCATCTGTGTACTAAGCTCTTACGAAAGCTTCGAAGATGCCGTTAAATCAGATCTTTATCTGCAAACTGATATTATCTTGCTTGATATCGGCCTTCCGGGAATACAGGGTACAGAAGCCGTTGTGAGATTTCTAAACAAAAAACCAACGCTTTCTATTATTATGGCTACGGTTTACGAGGATGACCAACATATTTTTAATTCATTAAGAAACGGAGCGGTAGGCTATTTAATGAAGAGAGTAACACCTGATGAGCTTATACAGGGCATTAAGGATGCAAGCAACGGTGGGTCACCTATGTCACCGAATATTGCCAGGAAAATAATTAATTCACTTCATACAACAGGCCCTGCAAATAATTATCAACTTTCAGAAAGAGAAACAGAGATACTTCAGCTACTTGGCGAGGGAAATTCTTATGCCTCAATAGCTAAAAACATCTATTTGTCTGTAGACGGGGTGGGATATCATATACGTAATATTTACCGCAAGCTGCAGGTTAATAACAAATCTGAAGCGATCGCAAAAGCTGTCTCAAAAAACTTAATTAGCCTTACCTGATATTAAAATACCTGATGGTAAAACACATAGAGTTTACGATTGCCTTTTTCTCAATACAATTCTTTCCCTATATCCCTTATGACATCCAAAACAAGTCCCAAATCCTTTCTTGTTGTGCGTGGATTGATGATGCATACCCTTAAAGCCGTTTTTGAGTTCAGCCGGGTTCCTGTTAGGAATATTCTGCCATCTGTTTCTATTTCGGATATTAGCCGCTGATTTACCTTTTCCAACTGCTTTTCACTCAAACCCTGAGGTGTATATCGAAAGCAGACAATAGAAAGTGGAACAGGAGCTAGTAGTTCAAAATCTTCTGATTTTTGAATCAGCTCAACAAGGTAAGTCGCTTTATCTATATCTGACTGAATGGTTTCGCGAAGTCGTTTTGCTCCGTATGCTTTCAGGGTCATCCACACTTTTAGGGATTTAAAGCTTTTTGTAAGTGGCAGTTGGTATTCCATCATGTCTGTTCTGCCATCATCGGCATTATCCGATTTTAGATAATCAGGCAGGTGACTGAAGGTTTTACGGAGCTTTACCGGCTCTTTCACTAATATACAAGCGGCCTCAAACGGCACATACAGCCACTTGTGAGGATTAATCACAACTGAGTCCGCTTTTTCTAAACCTGAGAATTGACTTCTAACGGAGTCAACCGCCGCGGCCGGGCCACCGTAAGCCGCGTCCACGTGGTACCACATACCGTGCTTTATAGCTATATCAGCGAGAGCTTCCAAATCATCGATCGCACCTGTGTTTGTGGTCCCGGCAATACCGATCACACAAATAGGATTGAGCCCGGCTAATCTATCCTCCTCAATCGTTGCTTCGAGCTTCTCTGTCTCGATCTGAAACTGATCATTCACAGGAATTTTTCGCAGATATTTTTTCCCAATGCCCAGCATGTCCACCGCCTTATCAAAACTGGAGTGGCCTTCTTCAGACACATAAATGGTCATTGGTTTTAAGCCATACATTCCGGTTTCAGCAACGCCTTCATCAGCCATATTTTTTCGCGCTACGGCAAGGCAGTTAAAATTAGCAGTTGATCCACCATCTAAAATAGCTCCGGCTGCACTGTCGGGATATCCAATGAATTGTGAAATCCATCGAATCACCAACTTTTCCATTTCGGTACTGATGGGTGATGAATGCCACTTCAAATTGTTTTGATTGAGCGCACTGCTGATCATATCTCCCATAATGGCTACCTGATTGCCGCCGCCGGTTATATACCCAAAATATCGCGGACCAATATTCATTGTAGCTGAGCCTATCACGTCCGTTCGCACTTGTTCCAACAAGCTCTCAACGGATGTTTCTGATTCGGGTAGAAGTTCATCAAAAGCCGAAAGGACTTCATCGGGTGTTTTGCCTGCAAATACTCTTCGATTCAGTTTCTCTTCATATAGTTCTGAAACTATATCAACGGTTTGATGGAGGTATTTTTCAAACGAATCCCGGTCGAAATCCAGACTCATTAGCAGAGCAAATTTTGGTTAGTCCTTAACGTAGTTTTGATAATCTGAATACAATTTATAAAAGTTGATTTAATTTAAAAGTCCCCCTTACCAAAGGGGGATTTAGGGGGATGTTAACTCTGCACAAAGCAATGAACACCCCTCTGTATCTCCCCTTGATAGGGGAGACTCATGCCTTTATTGATTTAAAAACAATTGTACTCAAGGTGTTAGTAAGGCAGGAATCAATGCAGCTGCTTAATCAAGCACAAACCGGAAGGTAATGGTTCCCCATTGGGTTTCCTGTGGTGCACTTGAGGGCAGACGTGAAAATCTCCAGCTTCGAAGAGTTCTCATAACTTCACGCTCCAGTTCCGGATTCATTTTCCGAACGGGAATCACACGGCCCAAAGATCCATCAGGATTTACTTCGAAACGTACTGTTATAACAGCCTCTTCGTTTGTTTGGTTGCTTGGCAACGGCTGCACCATGGGAGACCTGTCGAGATCGCCTTCCCACTGCAGATCATAGGGGGCGGATCTGTCGGGGTTAGTACCGGTTCCGGCGTCTACATCTACATCACCGGTCGTGCCATCTACATCACCACTTTCTACTACACCTTCCTGTACCTGCTCATCTTCAACCGTCATAGGAGGCACATCTTCTTCTTCAATTTCATCGGTAACCACTACATTCTGTGGGTCAATCACATCTGTATCTGGAGTTTCAATCACCTCATCATCCTCAATCGGCTCTATCTCCTCGGGTAACTCAACAGGTTTAGTGGCCTCTTCTTCAGGTTGCTGAGGAGTTTCTGTCGGCTGAGTGATTTCAGGATCGGGTGTTTCGGGCTCCTCTTCAGCGGGATTGGGACGTGTGGCAACTTCTTCTGCCTGTTCCTCTGCATGTTCTGCCAGGGCTCCGCTTCGAAATTCTCCAAGCGTAACCTCCATGTAGGCCGGACGATTATCAACATCAAAGCTGATCGTATAAAGAAGAGCGATGATTATGAGAATCAGATGCAGCGCACCCGTAACTCCTAATCCGAAACGATCCTCTTCGTCTATGTTATATTTTATCCAGTCGAGCATTAATTTGGCTGACTTTCCGTGGCCATTACAATGTTTAAGTCCAGTGCGCGTCCGATATTCATAGCAAGAACGGCGTCATCTACCTTTGCGTCTTTATCGGCACGAACTACTAACGTACTATTTGGCTTACTTCGATTTGCTTCCCGAATTGCATTCGACAAACTGCCTCTGGCAATCTGATCGCCATCCACAAAAAAGTTACCTTCGCTGGTAATTGCTACAGAAATTTGCTGGGCATCCGTGGTGGTTCCGGCTTCAGCCTGGGGAATATTTACCCGGATGCCAAAGTTTGTTACAAATGAGGATGTAAGCAGAAAAAAGATAAGAAGAAGCAAGATAATGTCTGTCAGTGATGACTGAGAGAACATCGTCAGTGGCTCCTTATTCATACGATCTTTTCGAAAATCCATCGTTATCCCTCGTTACGTTTTTTGGGTGACGGTGTCTGGAGAAGATCCAGAAAATCTGCAGATGCATTTTCCAGTTCAAAAATCATTCGGTTAATTTTGCCAAGCAGGAAGTTGTAAAAGCCATAGGCAATAATTCCCACAATCAGTCCGGCTGCAGTAGTAATCAACGCTTCCCAGATTCCACCGGCAAGTACACTTGGGTTAACATTTCCCTGTAGCGACTGAATATCCATAAAGGCGCGAATCATACCCGTTACGGTACCCGTAAACCCAATCAAAGGAGCTACACCGGCTATGGTTGCCAGCCAGTCCATGCGATTTTCAAGATGGTACATCTCTTTCTTGCCCGCATTTCTGATTGATTCTTCAATCTCGCGAATGGGACGCCCAAGACGTTTAATGCCTGCTTTTAAAATTCGCCCCATTGGCTTTTCATACCGATCACAGTAATCAACGGCCTTCTGCTGACTACCCGATTTAAGCATCGCCTCGATATTGTTCAACAGGGTTTCGTTATCCATTTGCGAGTTGTTCAACGTTCGCCAGCGCTCAGCAATTACGTAAATAGCTAAAACGGACAGTATAAAAAGCGGAATCATAATAATTCCACCCTGTGCAATAATGTCGATTAATGACATTGACGATTCATCGTCGAGCATTTGAGCTAAAGTATCTTCTTCGGCGGTTTGTAATAGAAGTAGAGAGATGGTATTCATTTAATTATAGATGTTAATTGCGAATGCGTTGGATAAAATTCTGTTCATTATAGGGCGCCGGTAATTCTGCTGCTTCTGCCTGTGACTCGGGTATAGATGGAAACTGGCCCACACTAACTCTGTAAACCGTTCTGCCATCAACTGTGCGTCCGGTTACCATTGTTCTGTATCCTTCATCTTTGAGCTCACCGGCAATTTCATTAGCGTGCGATTCACTTCGCAGAGAGTGAAGTACAATTGTATAACCATTATTACCTGATTCTACGATATCACCATAAAGGCCATAGGTGGGCAGAGCAGGAGCTTCTGTAGTTGTTTCTTCAACAGGTTCGAGTTCTTCTACTTCATCTTCGGCTTCAGGTTCCACTGCCGTTAAATCTTGTTCAGCCACTGCAGGAGGTTCTTCTTGCTGGATCTGCATTTCTGCATTTCCCTGTTGCTCCGGTGTGCTAAAATTATCGTTAATTATAAAATAGCCACCTGCCAAAACAACGACTCCAAGCAGTATAAAAACAACCATCATCACAGGATCTTTCTGTGATGTAGATGAAGATTTCTTTTTCTTTTTGGACGCTTTCTTTGCAGGGTCTTTCGCTGCAGATTTTTTCTTTGATGAGGCCTTTGGAGCTGTACCTGCCTTTTTTACCTCTTTTTCAGCTTTTTTTTCCACTTCTGATTCGTCATCATCCATTAATGCTTCAAACGGGTTTTCATCATCTGAATCATCGATATTCCCATGATCGAATTCATCAAAATTGATCTCTCCTTTACCTTCTTCTTCAGCAATCAGCTCGTCTTCAATACCAAAAACATCATCATCAGAAACCGGTTCGTCTTCTTTATTAGCCGCAGACGTATCCCGAGGAGGCTTTAACTCAACCGGCTTCATTCCTGCATATTTGAAGTTTACTTCTGTTTTCAGCTCATCAGCAGGATCAAACTTAAGGTTTCCGGATTCATCAAAATAGAATAATCCAAATCCTTTAATTTCGAGAGCTTTTCCCCTCTCAGCAGCATCTGTAATTCGTTTAATCAGTTCATTGAGCTGGCTTTCGACCTCAGCCTTTTCCATTTCGGTTTTTTCAACCAAGAGCTCAATTAACTTTTCTTTATTTATCTTCATCTGCCTTTCTGATTTCAGATTTAAATTCCACAACATCAGCCGGAGGGATCATTGCCACCCTGCCGTTCTCATACTTTTTCTGAGTCTGTTTTTTGTGAACAACTTCAAATTGGCCGAGCCCGTCTAAATGAACAGTATTTTTATCCAATATCTGTTCCCTTAAAACGTCTTTGAACGCGTTAATGAATTTCGATTTCATAGTTTTTTAAAATAGATATGTGATTCCTACGAATCCTTGAAAGCCTCTTTCGCGATATCCGTCCCAGATTTCATATTCCTGATTGGTGATGTTTAGCAGTTTACCGTAGATACCGGCCTTGTCGGTAATAGATATCTCAAATTTCCCGCCAAGCAGAAAATAAGAAGAAAGATCGTCTCCGTTTGGATTAAATCTGCTGCCTGAAAAATCCCCCCAGCCTTCTAGCAACACCTGCTCAACCGGTCGCCAGGAGACCGCTCCCCGTACGCCGAGAGCCTCAACAAACGGAATTTTTTCACCGCCCGATAATCTTGGACGCTGCCAGAAACCATCTACATCAACCCAGAACTTTTCGGCAACAAGTTGC
>PWFZ01000124.1 GCA_003555185.1 Balneolaceae bacterium
ATGAAAATTGGGCCAAGCTTGTAGGGTATGAATTACAGGAATTGGAGCCTTTATCTATCGAAACCTGGAATAATTTGGTTCATCCGGAGGATCTAGATCGTTTCGAAGAGGCGGTTGAAGATTATTTTTCCGGGGAAAACGATATGTACGAATGCGAAGTGCGTATGAGGCATAAAAATGGCCACTGGGTATGGATTTTGGATAGAGGAAAGTCGATTGAGTGGGATGATGAGGGGAACTCTGTGCGAATGACGGGTACCCATGTTGATATCAGCGATCAAAAAGAGAATGAGCGTCTGTTAAAGGAGTCGCAAAGGGTGGCAAATTTAGGGACATATATTTTAAATACTGAAACTCATGTAGCTAAAACCTCTCGTATTTTAGATAAAATATTTGGGTTACCGGAAGGAGAAAAGGTGACGCTTGATTTATGGGGGAAGATGATCCATCCTGATTATAAATACATAATTTATGATTATGATCGGGCAATAAAAATGGGAGTACCTTTTGAAGCGGAATATAAAATTGTGCTTCAATCAGATCAGGAAGAGCGCTGGATTTATGAAAAAGCGGATGTTGAAAAAGATGAGAACGGAACTGCTGTGACTATGGTGGGAATTATGCAGGATATCACCCGTGTAAAAAAGTATGAAGAAGAACTTGAAAGAGAAAAAACTCTCTTTAAAATTACAAGTGACCTTGTCAGTAATGTGGTTTGGGATTTCGACCTTATAGAGAATGAAGTATGGTGGAATGAAGGTATTGAAGAACATTTTGGATTTGACAGGGATGATATTGGTGATGGAATTGAATTCTGGACAGATCATATTCATCCGGATCATGTAGAAAGGGTTGCGAAAAATTTTCAGGAAGCAATTAATGGAAATAGTGTTTTATGGGAGAAGGAGTATATATTTCTTGCTGCAAACGGGAATGAAAGGCAGGTAAGCGATAAGGGATATATTTTTCGGGATGAAAAAGGAAAAGCCATACGAATGACGGGCGCCATTATTGATCTCACCGAACAGAAAAAAGCGGAAGAAATACTGCAGTACCAAGCCAATTTATTAGAGACTATTTCTGATGCTGTTTTATCGACAGATAAAAATTTTCGATTAAAAAGCTGGAATAAGGCTGCAGAATCGATTTTTGGGTATAAAGAAGAAGAAGTAGCGGGAAAGAAAACCGAAGATGTATTAAAAACGGTAGTTGTAAACGGTGATATAGACGATGCACGTAGTACAGTAGCCAAAAGTGGATCATGGGAAGGAGAGGTTATTCAGTACACAAAAAGTGGAACCCCTGTTAACATTTTAGCTTCTGTGCAGGCTCGATATGAGGATGGAGAATTTGTTGGTACTGCTACTATAAGCAGAAATATCACGGAGATTAAAAAAGTGCAGAATAAGTTAGCCCATGAACAGATGCGCTTCGAGTATGCTGCTTCTGTAGTCAGTGATGCCATTTGGGATGCAGACCCTAACGCAGGAACTGTTTGGTGGAGTGAAGGCTTTAAGACCAATTTTGGTTATGAAATTCCTCCTATTGAAAAAGGGGGCACTGTGTGGGAAAATGCTATTCACCCGGATGACAGGGAGCGTGTTATTACGAATATGCAAGCTGTAGAAGACAGCGATGGCAACTCCTGGAGTGAAGAGTACAGGTTTTTTAGGGCAGATGGGACCATAGCGTATGTTCTGGACCAGAGCTTTATAATGCGTGACAACAATGGTGAGATTCTTCGAATTATTGGTTCAATGAACGACATTACTCCTGAAAAAGTAGCACAAGAAGAGTTGCAGCGGTCTGAAGAACACTACCGACTGCTATTTGAAGAGAGTCCCATTCCTATGTGGATTTATAATCCCGATACACTCTATTTTGAGTCCGCGAATAAGGCTGCTATTGATCGGTATGGATATTCTGAAACAGAGTTTAAAAAGATGACAGTATTTGATTTGCACGTAGAATCAGATCAGGAAGCAATTCGAAAAGAGGCGCAGGAGAATCTTAGTCAAGATCAATCCGGTTTCGATGAATGGACGCATATAACCAAGTCTGGTGAGCAAATTATCGCCGAAATTTCGGGTACATATATTTATGACGGGGATGATCAAAAAAGGTTGCTCATTGCAAATGACATCACTCAGCAGCGCAAAGCAGAAAAACAGGCTATAAGCGCAATAGTAGAAGGAGAGGAGCGCGAACGGGCCCGGGTAGCTAACGAACTGCATGATGGATTGGGACAATACCTGTCTGCTGCAAACATGAATTTAAAAACCGTTTACGAAGATATTCCTGAGTTAAGTGATAAACTACGTAAACCGTTCATGGACGGATTATCCATGCTGAATCATGCCATTACAGAAACACGGTCTATATCGCAGAACCTGTTGCCAAAATCGATTCAGGATTACGGACTTGAACTGGCCGTGGCGTCTCTTGTGAATGACGTAAAAAAAATGGAAGGGGTTCAGTTTACTCTTCAACAGTATTATGAAGGAGATAAAATCCCGCAAAATATTCAGGTAAATCTATTTAGAATTGTGCAGGAAAGTCTTAATAATGCAATTAGACACGCAAATGCAAAAACCATACATTTACAGTTAATCAGGTCTGAAAATAATCTTATATATACAATTGAAGATGATGGGAAGGGGTTTAAGGTTGAAAGTGTAAAGAAAAGTGGTTTAGGACTTCAGAGTATGAAAACTAGAGTTGCTGCAATGGCCGGATATATAGATATTGACTCAAAGATTGATAAAGGCACCATGATATCCGTCATTGTTCCACTAAAAAACTAATACGTATGGCTAATATAAAAGTAGTTTTGGTAGATGATCATCAAATAGTACGTGATGGCATTAAACTAATGCTTGAACCACAGGCGGGAATTGATGTGGTTGGAGAGGCTGAAAATGGCAAGGAAGCCATACAACTTGTAAAAGAAACGGCGGTTGATGTTGTTGTCATGGACATCAATATGCCGGTTATGGATGGCATCGCAGCAACAAAACAGATCAAGGAGGATTACCCTGATATGAAAATTCTGGCACTGACGATGAGTAATGATGACTCTCACGTTCGGCAGATGGTTCAGGCAGGAGCATCAGGTTATATAATGAAAAGTGCGGGAAGAGATGAGCTTACCAAGGCCATAAAGGAGGTGATGATAGGCAAGCACTATTTCAGCAACCAGGCTACCGAGAGTATTTTAATGGATATGGTAAAGAATAAAGGAAAGAGCTCTGTGCCTGATGATGTGCATATTACAGAGCGGGAAAAAGAGGTGTTGCAGCTTATTGTAAAAGAGTTTACAAATCAGGAAATAGCGGAAAAACTGTTTATTAGTCCACGAACAGTTGACGCACACAGAAGGAATTTGCTGCAAAAAACAGGAGCAAGAAATACAGCCGGATTAGTTACATATGCATTCCAAAACAATCTCATTGAAAATAGTAAGTAATTCATGTTCATGTTGGTGCAGGCAGTGAAGAAACCCGAAGATCTTTGATTTGGTATCTCTTCTTTCAAATTAAATAACTTAAATGAGAGCAAAACGAAGTCACTTTTTGAAGGAAAGGCGTAGGTGGTTTTACGTAATTAGTTGTTGTTAATTTTACGTTTATTAGCCCATAGATAGTTTTGTTTGTGGATAGTATTATGAATCAATGTTGAACCATTTGGAAATATCAATTTTACTCATCAGCGGCTATTCTCCACGAAAGAATGCTCTTGTTGGACTATTGGAAGATGTTTGTGGAAGTCATACAAATATTCAATCAATTACCAATACGTTGGAAATAGAAAGTGAGGTGAAAACTGAACCCGAATTGTGTTTGCTGGATTTGGCAAATATAAAGGAACCTTCTCTTGAAATTATAAATAGAGTAAAAGATGAGTTTAATAAGTCAAAAATAATTGCTGTTCATATCTATTCTTCTTCTCTTTTAGTGGATCCACTTTTTCAGGCAGGAATTGATGGGTACCTGACTTACGAACCTACAAGATCATCTATTAAAAAAGCTTTTGATTGTGTTCTCTCAAATCAAACATACGTACCGGCAGATATCCTGTCGTAAAACACCTACGTACGAAGTACTTAGTTTTCTACCATTAAAAGCGAGGCCCAAAATTACGCCTTTCACGTCTGTTGCATGGACTTAAAAACCCGTAGTTATAAGTTCAGTTGATTAATTAAGTGTAGAGGGTTATGCAAAGCAAAAACAGTATAAATTTATCGGAAAGTGAAAACTATCTTGTAAATGCTTTTCCGGGTGCGGTAGCCATTATTGATTACGATGGTAGAATTTTGTCAATCAATGATGACTGGGAAATAGCAGGAAATGAGAATAACTTTTTTGGAGATGGGAGTGTTGGGGAGAATTATTTCGACTACTGTAAAGATTTTGTGCAAAAAGGAAGTGATTATGCACTGAAACTTCTTTTGGGCCTGCGGAATTTACTGGATGGTGAACGCCCCTTTTTTGAAATGACCTATCCCTTCGAATCCGAAGGAAAGCAGAAGTGGTTTCGGGTTCAAATTAATCCTTATCAAAGTGAAGGAGCCATTCTACTTTTTGAGGAATATACAAGTAGTGTGACTGCTATCAGCGCATTAAAAGATTCGGAAGAACGCTATAAACAACAGTTTCAACATGCACTAAGTGGCATTATAATTGGCACTCCCGACGGTGGAATAAAAGATGTAAACCCTGCTGCGTGCAAAATTTTAGGATATACCAGGGAAGAACTGCTTAACGGAGGGCGTTCGATGATCATGGATTTAGAAAATCCAATTAACAAGAAAGCATGGGAAGTCCGCGAGGAGAAATCGAAGTTTGAAGGGGAGAAAGAGTACATTCGTAAATCAGGCACTCCTATAACCGTTCAGCTTTCATCTGTAATGTTTAGAAATGAAGATGGAGGGCTCAATTCCATTAATACATTTAAAGACGTTACGAAGCAGAAAGAGGTTGAAAGTAAGCTTGAAAATGAGCAAAGATTTATAAAGGCCTCAATAGAAAGTATCCCCGGGATATTTTATGTAATTGACGAAGACCAAAAAGTAGTGAGGTGGAATGCTGCTGTTGAGGAAAAGTTGGGGTATACACCTTCAATGATCGAAAAAATGGTTGTTGAGGATTTTATCCTGGAAGAAGACCAACAGAAAGTGCAAGAAACACTGCAAAAAGTTTTTGCAGAGGATGAAGGATCAGTTATTGCGGGTTTGAAAACCATGAATAATGGTATTCGGCATTTTAAATTCAATGTGAAAAGTTTTAGTACAGGAGATGAAAAATTTCTTGTGGGTACCGGAGTGGATATCACGAACCTCCTTGAATCAGAAAAAGCCCGAGAGGAGAACTTCCATTTATTGGAGCAGCTTTTCGAAAATTCACCATTGGGAATAGTGATGATTGACACCGATAATTCCGTCAAAAAAGCCAATAAAAGTTTTAAAAAAATGTTTGGCTATGATTGTGACGATTTTAAGAAGAATACTATTGATGGATTAATGGCCAAAGGAGTTCAGAAGGAAGAGGCAAATAGAATTCTCGAGGATTCACTTGTAGGAAAATCTACTCAGACTGAAGGGACCCGATATACCAAGAGCGGTGAAAAACGGTCAGTATTTATCAGTTCGGTTCCTGTGAAAAATAATGGTGAAGTGATCGCTGTATATGGTATATATGTAGATATTACTGAACAGAAAGAGCTCGAAAATAGAATTAAGGAACTGCTTATGCTCGAAAAAGATGCACGTGAAAAAGCGCAATCATCCCTGAATGAAAAAGAGGTGCTGCTGCAGGAAGTTCACCACAGAGTGAAAAATAATCTCGCTGTTATGGCAGGCCTTTTGGATTTGCAGTTAATGGAAGAAACCGAAAAAGATGTAATACGAAAGCTAAGCGAAGTACAAAGCCGTATTTATTCGATTGCTAAAATTCATGAAACACTGTATCAGGAAGAAAACATGGTAAGCATTAAATACCATGAGTATTTAAAATCATTTATTACATCACTTCCACAGTTTAATGCTAGTAGTGATGGTACAACAAACTTTATTCTTGAATCTGACGAAATACAGTTAAATTTAAACCAGGCAGTACCATTTGGCTTGATGTTGAATGAAATGTTAAATGTTCTTTATTCTGAAGTTGATAGTGATGATTCATCCATTTCGTTAATTCTAAAGCAGCACGACGATAATATAACTCTTCAAATTCAGGGAGATTCTTTGAATTTGTTAAACCTGATTAAAAACAGGTATTCGGAGAGTTTTCAATATAAGTTGATTGATATATTTCTAGATCAACTAAATGCTGATATTGAAATGGATGATAAAGAACGAATAATAAATATATCGTTTAAAAAAATGAGTATTCGAGGCTCTAGCAGCTCATTTTTAAAGGAGGAGATTAATTAAATGGAACAATCTTTAAAGGTTTTAATTATTGAAGATGATTTAATTTTGACATTAAGTCTTGAATTGATGCTCAAAAAATTAAATGTTACTCAGATTACTAAAGTAAACACCGGTGAAAAAGCCTTAGAATCTGTTAAATCCAATCAACCGGATCTTATGCTTGTTGACATACATCTTGGAAAAGGTATTACGGGTATTGAGACCGTGAAAACCATTCAGGAACGAAATGATATTCCTGCTTTGTATATAACAGGGAATTCTGACACCTATAACAAGAAACTGGCTGATGACACACGATTCATAGATTATCTGGTGAAGCCAATTACTTTTAAGGAATTACAAAACGCTCTCGATAAATATTCAATTAAGACTGATGAGTAAGAAAGTTGATGTAACTAATCCTGCCGAGATTCAAAGAAAACAAGCTCTTGAATCTTACGATATACTGGATACCAAAACGGAAAAAGAATTTGACGACTTAACTCGTCTTGCGGCAGAAATTTGCGAAACTCCTATCTCTAAACTGAATCTTATTGCTGATCACAGACAGTGGTCAAAATCTATTTTTGGAGATTCAGGTGTCGAATCTCCGCGAAACCAAACCGTATGTCAGTATACCATTTTAGAGCAAGGCACACTTGAGGTTCAGGACCTGTCAAAAGACGACCGATTTAAAAACTTTTCCTACGTTACTGAAAAACCCCATTTAAGATATTATTTAGGCGCACCACTGCTCACTCCTGAAGGTGTCGCAATAGGTGCGCTTTGTGTGCTGGACTATAAGCCACGAAAATCAACGGATCGACAGAAAGAACAGCTTCAGGTTTTGGCTAATGAAGTAATGGGACGTCTTGAATTAAGAAAGCAAAATAAGCAGCTTAAAGAACTAAACGAGTATAAAGTGGAGCTGATGAAAATGCTCAGCCACGATATGAGATCTCCTCTTAACGGAATTATGGGTATGGCAAGTCTGCTTAAAGAGGTGAAAGCACAAGGTGATACAGAGGAAGTTGAGATGCTTGGTATTATAGAAGAGAGCTCTGTGCAATTGAATCACATGATTGACGAAATCATGAGCTATACACTGATGGAATCAGAAGGGTTTACATTGAACAAATCGGATGTTGATGTTAAATCTGTTGTTGAGTCGATGAAACGGCTCTACAGACCTGCCGCAAAGCACAAGAAAATCGATCTTACGTTTGATATTACGAACATAAATGGGGCTGTATCTTTAGACCAAAGCAAGTTTGAACAGGTAATAGGTAACTTATTATCCAATGCAATTAAGTTCACCAAAACCAATGGTGCTGTGGCTGTTTCCCTAACGCAAAAAGAGACAAGCGAAGGTGAAAAGCTGGAGTTAAAAGTTGCCGATGATGGTATTGGAATGGATCAGGATGTAGCGGACAGATTATTTAGTCAAATGAATAAAAGGCTCAGCACAAATGGTACATCCGGTGAGAAGAGTACGGGTATTGGTCTTAACATCGTGAAATATTTTGTAGACCTTCATAATGGTACCATTCACGTTGAAAGTAAGAAAGGCAGAGGCACGACCTTTACCATAGCCATGCCGATTTAGAGCACTATCTCCCAAAGTCATCTTCCACGCGTACAATATCCTCTTCATCTGATGGGTTTTCCGGGTCGGTATGCTTCCATATCTCTGCAACAACTCCCCATTCATCCAGTCCAACTAACCGATGTCGCTCACCTTGTTTTAACTCAATAACATCTCCCTTTTTCAACGTTTTCATATCGGTCTGTTCATCGGTATCACTTACAATAACGCCGGCGCTGCCCCCGATTAGCTTCCAGATTTCTGCCCGGCGATGATGGTATTGCCAGGAGAGTCTTTTATCGGGTTGAACCAACAGTATTTTAGGACTTAATTTTGAAAACCCTTTAAAGTCTTCTGTATTCAAATGTTGAAAGAAGGTTGAAATAAAGAGGTCGGATTGATCTTCATCGATCACAAAAAACCCGCCCCAGGGTCTGTCTAAATCCTTATCCTGAATATTAAATCCCTTATTAGCCAGTTCAGCCTCTACTTTTTTGGCTGTTTCTTTTTTGGATGTCTCTTTTGATTGTGTATTCATTTGATGAATTATTTAAGGATGTTGGTTATAAATCTTGAGGTCGTAACTCAGGTCGCTGACCTGTTAAGTCTGCATAAAATTAAATCAGGTTTACGTGTAGGCTACGGATCAGCGATCCGTACTACGTTGAGTAAAACGCCTTACCCATATAAAAAAGATTGAACTCTGCAATGGAATCGTAACTCAGGTCGCTGACCTGTTATGTCTGCATAAATTAATTTAGGGGTTCGTACAGGTTACGGATCAGCGATCCGAACTACGTTGAGTAAAACGCCTTATCCATAAAAAACAATGAACTTATACAATTAAGGTAAATAAATAGTAGTTTTGGTACCATAAAAAATACCGCTCAATTTTAAAGTCCACTTTTATGAAGAGATTATCATTAATACTATTGTCCATATGCTTTATTTTTCCATTTACATTAGTTGAAACAGCTGATGCACAATGGTCGTTAGGCGCAAATTTTGAGATGCGTGATCAAAACCCTACCAATGGATTTGGAGTGCGAATTGACCGCCAAATCCTGTCAGCTGTACCTGTTGTTGATTTTGGTATTAGGGGACATTTCAGTTACTTCAGCGAAAAAAATAGTGTAAGCCGCGAGTCCGTATCTTACGACCGTGAGTTTGAGTCTTTCGATTATGGCCTGGCAGCTCAGGCAGGAATTAATGTTGCTTTATTAAAGCCTTATGTGGGATTAGGCGTGGGAATGGATCAATCCAGTCTTGATGAACGAGGTGATGGAGATTCCGATCGTTCATACGATGAGATAGACTATTATATTAACGCTTTCGTTGGTACTCAAATCAGATTGCCAATCGTGAGTCCTTTTATTGAGTATCGTTTTTCACGGGTAGCAGATCGTGAAGATATTGATTTAAGTAACGTTAGCAGACTCGCCATCGGGTTATCCTTGCGTTTCTAAGTAAAAAAATGATTATTACCAATGGGCGATCAAACAACATTGATCGCCTTTTTTAATTTCCACTAATAAAAACGTTCAGAAAATCAATAATATGGGTTCATAGCATTTGAACTTGTTTATCATTTAGATAGTTATTGGAATGTATTTCAATCTGTGTAAAATATTATGGATAAGGTAGATATACATAACGAAGAAAAAATTCTGGCATTCAAACTCGACAAAATTCAGCAAAGTATTTTGTCTGAGCTGCTAGAGCTCTGCCATAAACATCTGGACCATACGGATGATGAACTCATCACAAAGGCTTTTAAACTGTGCTATTTGTCTCATAAAGGTGTGGAAAGAGCCTCGGGTGAACCTTTCTATCTACACCCGGTTGAAGTAGCTAAAATTATGGCTGCAGAATTTACGATTGATGATGAATCGGTGGCAGCGGCTTTGCTTCATGATACGGTTGAAGACACGAAGGTAACTATAAAGGATATTGAAGAGCAGTTTGGAGATGTGGTCGCCCACCTGATTGATGGGGTGACGAAAATTACCGGGGTGTTTGAAAACCGGGATTCCAAACAAGCCGAAAC
>PWFZ01000465.1 GCA_003555185.1 Balneolaceae bacterium
CTACGCTACAAGTATGCCATTTCAGGATGCGGTTACGGGATTAATTGTGGAAAACAATGAAGGGCGTCCGTCAAAACTTGAAGGAAATACTGATCACCCATCTAGCCGTGGTAAAACAAATATTTACCATCAGGCAGGAATTTTGGGGATGTATGATCCAGACAGATCCCGACATCCACGACATAACAATTCTAAAGTATCGTTAGACGATTTTTCTACTTTTGCGGCTGAACATTTCGAGAATCGCCAACAGAGCATTTTATTTATAAGTGAAGCAAACTCATCTCCTACTTATAACAGGCTGAAAGAAAATGTTTCAAGCGAATTCCCTAATTCCAGATGGGTTACCTATGAACCATTTGGCGAGGATAACTCTATAGAAGGAACCAATCTTGCATTTGGACAAAGATTGCGAATCCAAAATCATTTTGACAATGCCCGCCTGGTAGTTTCACTGGACGATGATTTCATGTCTCCTTCCGCTCACAAAAATAGTGTTGAGAATGCTCAGCGCATTTCTGCGAGCAGAAGAGTTAGAAGTACCGACGATTCAATGTCTCGTATTTATTCGGTAGAAAATTCCTACACAAATACAGGGTCTTTTGCTGATCACCGGTTAAGGCTTAAATCCTCAGAAATTGAGGCTTTTACTTTTGCTTTGGCTAATAAATTGTCTGAAAATGTAAGCGGTCTTTCTGCCTTTAATGGTGCTTCTAATGCACTTGTTGGCCACGAATGGATTTCAAAGCTTTCTGATGAATTATTGCAAAATCGTGGTGAATCTATTGTATCGATAGGCGCGGAATACAGCCCCGCTGCTCATGCTGCCGTTGCAGCCATAAATACCGCGCTTGATAATTCCGGAAATACAGTGACTTATCATCAGTTACCCTTCCGTTCTGATCAAAATGAGCAGGAAGCTTTTGCAGATGCCATTACGGAAATGACGGCCGGTCAATATGATACCGTTGTCTTTATAGGTACAAATCCTGCTTACACAGCTCCGGCTGATCTCGAATTTGAGGAAAGTCTTGCCAACGTAGATACCAAAATTCATTTATCAGACTACTTTGATGAAACGTCTAAACTCTGTGACTTTCATGTCAACAGAGCCCACTTTTTAGAAGCATGGGGTGATGGGCTTTCTTACACAGGACATAGATCCATAATTCAGCCACAAATTCTTCCGCTTTTTGACGGTATGAGTGAAGTGGAGTTTATCGGTACAATTTTGACCGGTGAACAAGCAAATGGATACGAGCTTGTGCAGCAAACGTGGAACGAATATTATCCGACTAACTTCACTCGTCGATGGAATTCAATCTTACATGATGGAATTGATGAGGAAAGTGGATTTGAAACTGAAACCGTATCACTACAGAACGGATTCGCAGCTGATATTCAACCACAGCTAAATGTAGAAATTACAGACGGTATAGAAATTAATATCAAACCTGATCCCACATTGTTTGATGGGCGGTTTGCAAATAACGGTTGGCTTCAGGAGCTACCCGATCCCATGACTAAAATTACCTGGGATAATGTAGCCTTGATGAGTCCCGCAACTGCTATTACTCTGGGAATTAGTCCTGAAAGAAGTTTTAGCAGTAACGATGTTCCATTGGTACGAATTAACGCCGGTGAATCATCCATTGAAATTGCAGCGTGGATACAACCGGGTCATGCAGATGATTCTATTACTTTATATACAGGCTACGGTCGTCAAAATGTAGGCAGGGTTGCTGATGGTGTCGGGGTAAATACGTATCCGCTTCGAATTTCAAACGCAATGTTCTATCAGGCCGCAGATGTATCTGATACTGGTCAAAAATATGAAATAGCCTGTGTTCAGGATCATCATAATCTTGAAGGCAGAGATATGGTAAGGTCTGCTACTCTTGAAGAGTATAATGAGAATCCTGATTTTGCCACCTTTGAGAGCTTCCATGGATTTGAAGTTCCAGGCAATAAAGAAGCTAAAGAGATTGGAGATGATAGAGGGCCGGTTTCGTTATTTAATGAACAATACGGTCCTGATCACCAACCTCAGTGGGGAATGGCTATTGACCTGAATGCCTGTTTTGGCTGTGGAGTTTGTACCATTGCTTGCCAGGCAGAAAACAATATACCCGTTATCGGTAAACGGGAAGTGGGTCGAAGAAGAATCATGCACTGGATACGAACAGATCGCTACTACGAAGGTGATCCGGATAATCCTAAGGTGTATCATCAACCGGTACCCTGCATGCACTGCGAACTAGCTCCTTGCGAGGAAGTTTGTCCTGTAGCAGCAACGACTCATAGCGAAGATGGCATGAATCAAATGACCTACAACAGGTGTATCGGTACCAGATATTGTGCTAATAACTGTCCATTTAAGGTTCGTCGCTTTAATTTCTTCAATTATGCGAAAGAATATTTAACTACTGGAGACGATCCGGAAATTATTCAAATGGCAATGAACCCGGAAGTAACGGTTCGTTTCCGTGGAGTAATGGAGAAGTGCTCTTATTGCGTACAGCGCGTAAGTCGTGCAAAAATTGACTCCAGAATTAAAACCGGATCCAGAAAACCAGCCGACGGCACAGTTCAAACTGCATGTCAACAGGCCTGTCCTTCAAGTGCTATTTCCTTTGGTGATTTAACTGACAGAGAAAGCGTTGTTTCGCAAGACAAAATGAACGAACGAAACTACGTAATGCTGGAAGAGATCAACGTTCGACCAAGAACGTCCTACCTGGGTAAACTTCGAAATACAAATAACGAGCTGACTTAACTCAACCAAGATATTCAATCGTAACTGATTTAACATGAGCAAAAAGTACGAATACGTTCCTGAACCTGCGTTGGTGAAGGGGAATCACGATTTTAGCAGCATCACCGCGTTGGTGACTGATATCAATATGCGCCCCACTCCTAAACTGTGGTATGTAGCATTTGGTATTTCCAACTTGCTGCTATTTGTCCTTTTATTCTCCATTGCATACTTAATTTGGGAAGGAACCGGAATATGGGGATTAAATCAGCCTGTAGGATGGGGCTGGGCTATTATTAACTTTGTATGGTGGGTAGGTATTGGTCACGCCGGTACATTGATTTCTGCCATCCTTTTCTTATTCAGGCAGGGATGGAGAACGGCAATTAACCGTTTTGCAGAAGCTATGACCATTTTTGCAGTGATGTGTGCCGGTATTTTTCCGGCAATTCACGTTGGTCGTATATGGGTTATTTATTGGGTATTCCCGATACCTAACTCAATGGCGATGTGGCCGAACTTTAACAGTCCCCTGCTTTGGGATGTGTTTGCAGTATCCACCTATTTCACTGTTTCACTTCTTTTCTGGTACGTTGGACTGGTACCCGATTTAGCAACTATCAGAGACCGGATAAAAAGTAAAGCCGGTAAAATTATATATGGAATTGGCGCTCTTGGCTGGAGAGGCAGTAATCGGCACTGGTGGAATTATGAAAAGTCGTACATGATCCTTGCAGGATTAGCTACACCACTTGTACTCTCCGTGCATACTATTGTTTCTTTTGACTTTGCGGTATCAATTATCCCCGGATGGCACACCACTATTTTCCCTCCTTACTTTGTAGCCGGAGCTGTATTTTCAGGGTTCGCTATGGTGCTTACGCTGATGATTATCTGCCGTAAGATCTATAAGCTTGAAGACATCATGACCGTTGATCATATCGAGAAAATGAATCTCATTATTCTTGTAACAGGATCTATGGTTGGGTTTGCCTACATTATGGAATTCTTCATTGCATGGTACGGTCAGGTAGAGTATGAGAAAGCGATCTTTATTATTCGGGCAACAGGCCCTTATGCATGGGCATACTGGATTATGATTGCCTGCAATGTTCTTTCGCCCCAGTTTTTCTGGTCCAAAAAATTAAGACGTAATGTCACATTTACTTTTATAATTTCTATTGTTGTGAACATCGGTATGTGGTTTGAACGATTTGTAATTACCGTTACATCTCTATCTACGGATTACCTCCCCTCATCATGGGGTTACTACTCTCCTACGATGTGGGATATACTTACTTATATCGGAACATTTGGATTGTTCTTTACCTTTTTCCTTCTTTTCCTCCGATTCCTGCCTATGGTAGCTGTCGCTGAACTAAAAGGAGTTATGCCACAAGCTGATCCTCACAATTACAATGAGGATGGAGAATATGTTGAACCAACTGTAGAAGTACCTGAACCTAAAAAAATTAGTTCAGAGTGATGAGTACAATTAAAAGCGATATATACGGGGTATTAGCGGAATGCAAAAACCCAAAGCAGTTGATTGATGTAGCTCAATTAGTCAACAATAGTGGCTATAAGAAATTTGATACCTTTAGCCCCTTTCCAATCCATGGTATGGATAAAGCAATGAGCCTGAAAAAATCTAAACTTGGCTGGATTGTATTTGGCCATGGTCTCCTTGGACTCATTGGAGGTTTCTCAATGATCTATTACATGATGGTTATTGATTATCCGCTGAATATAGGTGGAAAACCCCTGTTTAACCTGCCGGCATGGATACCCGTAATGTTCGAACTAACAATCCTTCTTTCAGCTTTTGGTGCTGTATTTGGGATGTTTTATCTGAATGGATTACCAAAGTTAAATCATCCGTTATTTACATCAGATAACTTCAAGAAAGCTACTGATGATGGCTTTTTTATCTGTATTGAATCAGAAGACCCTCAATTTGACAGCGAAAAAGTGCAGAAGCTACTTAAGAATGCCGGAGCTGAAAATATTGAAGAAGTCTACGACTTATAGTGAGCAAACAAATCATTTTTTAAGACAATAGTAAGTTATGAAATTGGCAACAACACATATCGCAGTACTCTTACTTATCTCCATTTTGATGATGGGTTGTCGTGGACAACAAACAGAAAATCCTCCAATTGCGCCCCAGCAAAATATGCAATTTCAGGAACGGTTTAATGCGCAACAGGAAAACCCGTTTTTCGAAAATAATATGTCAATGCGTATGCCGGTTGAAGGTACTATTGCAAGGGGCAAAATGCGTGATAACCCAACAGTCTATGAAGGCGTAGATGATGAAGGGAATTACGTTGAAGAAAACCCAATGGATGTAACAAAATCATTCCTGTACCGAGGCAAAGAGCGTTATGACATATTTTGCCAGGCTTGCCACGGTGGAACCGGTGATGGTCGCGGCATTATTATGACAGGTCAATATGGATACGTTCCTGCTCCTACATTTCACAGAAGCGCGAGCTATGAGATGACTGATGGTGAGTTTTATTCAGCCATTGCTAATGGTATCCGTAGTATGCCTTCCTATGCTACTCAAATACCCGTAGAAGACAGATGGGCAATTGTAGCTTATGTAAGAGCATTACAACGCAGTCAAAATATACCTGAAGCGGAACTTGAAGATTATGATATAGATATTGCTGAATTACAGGAAGAGTATCAGGCACGTATTGCACGTGAAGAAGCAAGAGCCGAAGCAATGGCTGTCGATGAAGAAGAAGAGGTTTCTGCTGAAATAGGAGAAGCATTATATACTCGATACGCCTGTAACACATGCCACTCAGTGGATGGCTCACGATTAATCGGTCCTACATTTGCGAATCTGTACGGAAGTGAACGAACATTTACTGACGGTACATCCCAAATTGCGGATGAAGATTATATCTACGAATCGATTGTAGATCCAAGCGTTCTTATTGTAGAAGGCTATGATGATATTATGCAATCGTACGACTATCTCTCAGAAAGTGAACTACAATCATTGGTTGAGTTCATTAAAGCACAATCAGATAACTAACGCCCAGCGAAAGACAAAGATAAATGGCTTCACATAGTCCAAAATTAACAGATTCTGTACAACTTCCTTCGCAACTGGATGCCACGAGGACCTTCTATGGTGTTGGTGCATTTGGCTTAATTGCCAGTGGGGTTGGATACTTTTTAGACTCCGATCAGTTCTTCTTTTCGTACCTGACGAGCTTTTCTTTTTTTACAAGTTTCGCACTAGCAGCTATGATTCTTGTAATGATACATCATATTACAAAATCATCCTGGGGAACAGTTTTACGAAGAATTCCTGAGTCCATGTTTTCAAAAATGTGGATATGGGCTATTTTTATCGTCCCCATTTTACTGGGAATGAGCAGTCTCTACCAGTGGACCGATGTTGCATATGTTGCAGATGACCCTATCATGCTTGGAAAGGTCCCCTACCTAAATGAGCCCTTCTTTGTGATACGACAGTTTATTTATTTCGGAATATGGGGTTTCCTTGGTTATAAACTCCATAAGGTTTCAATCGATATGGACAAAACCAATGACTGGGGATTAACTAAACTTCTCCAAAAAGTAAGTGCTCCCGGTATACTGTTATTTTCTCTAACCGTTGCATTTGCAAGTTTTGACTGGTTGATGTCACTGGATGCCCACTGGTTCTCCACTATGTTTGGTGTCTACTTCTTTGCGATGAGTTTCCAGGCACTTTTTCCGGTTCTCATTCTGATGGTATTTTGGTTCCATAAAAACGATTTACTAAAAAACACAGTTAAAAAAGCACATGTATACGATTTAGGAGCATGGTTTTTTGGTTTCACAGTATTTTATGCATATATCGCCTTCTGCCAGTTTCTATTAATTTACTATGCGAATATTCCGGAAGAAACGTTATGGTTTTATCATAGATTGGAAGGAAGCTGGGCCATCGTCACATATGCAATAATTATCGGACGATTTCTGATTCCTTTCTTCTTATTATTGAACCGTGATAGAAAGCATAACAAAACGCTACTGATTTTCACTTCGGTACTCATTCTTGTGATGCATCTAGTCGAATTTCACTGGATTGTAATGCCGATATTGCACCATAGCGGAGTTGCAGTTAGCTGGTTGGACATCACCACCTTCCTGGGACTTGGAGGAATATTTATGGGATTGTTCTTTAGTACATTGAAAAAATACAACATCGTTCCTACGAGTCATCCTACACTATCGGATTCACTCGACAAACACTATCACCAATAATTGTTTGATTCTACAGAAATGAGTAAAGACCCAAAACAGTTTAGAGCAGAAGAAAAAACAGCGATCGTTGAAGAAGCCATTGCGGCCGGAAAAAAGAACGTCAAAGAAATCGCTGAAAAGCATGACATTGAGCTTGAACTTCTCGAGACCTGGATTCGTGAAAAAGATGTAACATATGTATTTGAACCGGAAGACCTTGATGATCAGGAATCCGTGGATCTTCAGGTTACAGATCAATTTGCGAGCGATTATGAATTCGGTGCAACACCGGATCATCTAAACTATCCACGACTTGCATTTTGGGGTACTTTTGGCACTTTAGTCATTTTATTGATGATTTTTGCCATATTTTCTCTTCACAACTTCACGTATGAAGGAGTAGGACAAAAGCAGTCAGACCAAAGCATTTTCTACAATATTGAAGAATTAAAAGAGCGTGATCAGGTAACACTCGATTCGTTTGGGGTTGTTGATCTTGAAGAAGGCATTTACCGAATTCCTATTGACAGTGTTATAACACAAATGGCCACAGATACCGATTAAGGAGCATAATTATGAAACTAACGCTGAAAGTCCTGTTTTTGATTTCAGCGTCTATGATGGTTGTACAGACATCATTTGCGCAGTTGAACAGGGGCACCCCTACTGAAGTTGATGGAGTTGGCGTAGATGAGAATCTAGGAAGCACTATTCCATGGGACCTTTCATTTGTAACCTCTGAAGGTGATTCAGTTACCATCAAAGAGTTAATGAGTGATGGCAAGCCGGTTCTTCTAAATCCATTGTATTATGAATGCCCATCTCTGTGCGGATTAGTTATTGAATCTGTTTTTAAAGTTGTTAATCAGCTCCGCTGGACACCAGGAGATGATTATACCATTATTTCATACAGTATTGATCCTACGGAAACTCCGGAACAGGCTGCAGCAGAGAAAAAAGAAGTTATGGCAAATTTTGACAGAGTTGGAGCAGAAGATGGCTGGCACTTTTTAACCGGAAGTGAGGAGGCTATTAAAGAGCTTTCAAATGCTGTGGGGTTCAACTATAAATATGATGAAAGAACGGGCGAATATTTACACCTTGCCAGTATCATGTTGATCAGCCCTGATGCTGTAATTACAAGATATCTTTACGGAATTAATATTTTAGAATTTGACCTCCGAAATGCACTTTACGAAGCTGCTGACGGACGCATAGGCTCAACGATAGAAAGAGCCATTTTATACTGTTTCACTTTCGACGCGGATTCACAAAGTTATGTGCCCGTTGCCATCAACATAATGAAGCTTGGAGGCTTGGCTACCATGCTTATTCTGGGTATATTCCTCACGATTTTATGGAGACGCGATCGTGGATCTTCAACATCACAAAATATAGAGTTTAAGAATGAATAGATTAAATGAATACATGCTTCCTCCTGCCAAAAGTACCATGGCAGGCGAAGTTGATGCACTGTATTATTTCGTAAATGTTACGAGCGTAATTATCCTTGCAGGAATCACAATTGCTATCATTTACTTTGCATGGAAATACCGAAGACGTACAGATGACGATGTTACTCCGGTAATTACCCACAACAGTAAACTTGAAATCACCTGGTCTGTAATTCCACTTATTTTAGTACTGATTTTGTTTGGCTGGAGCTTTTCTACATACACAACCTTAACTACTGCACCTGATGATGCATATGAAGTTCGTGTAGTTGCAAAAAGTTGGCTTTGGGAGTTTCACTACGATAATGGTTCAGTAAGTGTGAATGAACTCCATGTACCGGTTAACAAACCAATAAAACTTGTGATGAGTTCTGATGATGTTATCCACTCTTTTTATGTACCTGATTACCGGGTAAAAATGGACGTTCTTCCCAATAGATATACATCAGTATGGTTCGAGGTATTGGAAACCGGTGAATCTATAGTTTTTTGTACAGAGTATTGTGGTACACAGCATTCAAATATGGATGCAAAGGTTATCGTGCATACTCAGGAAGACTTTGAAGAATGGCTGGAAACTGGTGACGAGGTAGATGAAGACATGCCGCCTGCAGAACGAGGTGAAGCATTGGTTTCAAGACAAGGTTGTGCTGCATGTCATTCTGCTGACGGAACCAGACTTGTTGGCCCATCATTTGCCGGCCTCTGGATGAGTGAACGAACCATGGAAGATGGGGAAGTGATTACCGCCGATGCGAACTACATCCGTGAAAGTATTCTGGAGCCAAACGCAAAAATTACTGAAGGATACGATCCTGTAATGCCTTCCTACCAGGGAACTATTTCAGATCGTCAGATTGACGATATCATCGAGTATATAAAAACATTAGAATAAGGATATGCCAAGTTCAGACAAACCAAAAAAAATACGCAAGTTACAAGTTAAGCGCTTTAAGCCGGAAGAATATCCGAAAAAGCATTATCTGAATTCTGAAAAAGGAATTTGGGCGTGGATGACTACCGTCGATCATAAAAAAATTGGACTGATGTACTTAGCATCAGTAGCCATTTTCTTCTTAGTGGGTGGGCTTCTTGCCTTACTGATTCGTACTGAATTATTAACACCGGCCCGAACGTTTATCGACGCTGATGTTTACAATCAGGTATTTACGCTCCACGGCGCGATCATGGTCTTCTTCTTCTTGATTCCATCAATCCCAGCGGCATTGGGTAACTTCATCCTGCCGCTACAACTTGGGGCAAAAGATGTTGCTTTCCCCCGGTTAAACCTTGCAAGTTTCTATATTTACACGGTTGGGGCAATCTTTACGTTAATTGCAATTTTTACCGGTGGTGTTGATACAGGATGGACTTTTTACACCCCATACAGTGCCGAAACCGGCGGAAACGTTTTAATGATGACACTCGGGATATTTATTCTCGGGTTCTCCTCAATTTTAACGGGTGTAAACTTCATTACAACCATTCATAAAATGCGTGCCCCGGGTTTAACGTGGAATAAACTGCCACTGAATTTATGGGCACTTTATGCAACCAGTTTAATCCA
>PWFZ01000199.1 GCA_003555185.1 Balneolaceae bacterium
AACAGGATTGCGGGATAAAAGGATGGACAGGATGTCCGATTCTTGCAAGATTTTTGCCCTTCTTAAATATCTACACCCGATTGCTGGATTTTTAACCCTGATTCCAGTTTCCAAGCTTACAAACCATTGACTCAATTAAATTTTCTTCTCTATATCTGAGGCAATTTGATCAGCGTGGACTCGCGTATTTTCAATAAATAGCTTGCTTGTGTCCATCCCTCCGCAAACCACACCCGCCACGTACATCCCAATCCTTTTTGTCTCCAGGGTTTCTTTGTTATAAACAGGCATTTTCACGTCATCATCTGTAAGCTCAATCTTCAGGGCCTTCATCAAGCCGTAGTGAGGTCGATAGCCGGTCATGGCCAATACAAAATCATTTGGAATAGTTTTGAGGCCGTCCGGAGTCAGTATATCTACTTCTGTTTCTCTGATCTCTTTCACTTCAGAATTAAAGTATCCGGTGATAGATCCTTCTTTTATTCTATTATCAATGTCTGGCTTAACCCAATATTTAATAGTAGGTTTTAATGTGTTTTTACGCACTAAAACTGAGACATCTGCCCCACAACGATAGGTTTCAAGAGCAGCGTCTGCAGCTGAATTTCCACCGCCTACAATGAGTACATTTTGCCAGGCATATCTATGTGGTTCATCATAATAGTGCAGTACTTTTGGGAGTTCTTCACCGGGAACATTCATCTTATTCTCCTGACCGTAAAATCCGGTAGCAACCACTATTTTTGATGCTTCATAGCTTCCTTTGTCAGTCGTCACTTCAAAACTCCCGTCTTTTCCTTCAATATTCTTTACAGTCTCATATAAATTTATATCCAAATCATAATGCTCCGCCGTCCGGCGATAATACTCAAGAGCTTCTTTTCGGGTCGGTTTTGGACCGTGGGAAATAAATGGAATATTACCGATTTCCAGTCGATCGGACGTAGAGAAAAACGTCATGTTGATGGGGTAGTGATATATAGAATTTACCAGGCAGCCGCGATCAATAATGAGAGATTTAATACCCCTGTTTTTTAGTGAAATAGCTGTTGCCAGGCCAATAGGACCGGCACAGATAATGAGTACCAAAGAGTCGTCGGTAGATTTCATAAATGTTCAATAAAGTGGATTTTAAAAAAAAAAGTAGTAATACCCGTCTGAATGACGAGTCGACAAAATGTTCTACAAAAACTGTGCGAAATATTGTGCCGTTGCGCTTTCAGTCCAGCCGTTCGGGTGTCCCCAAAACCCCACATGTCCACCGCGTTCTGCAAAAGCGGACATGAGGTTGGGATTCGTTTCAATATCGTCAACCGGCGTATATTCGAACGGACAAAGGGGATCCTGCTTGCTGTGAATAATCAAGCCGGGTGTATTTATTTCATTCATGAAAAACGCGCTCGAACTTTTCCGGTAATAATCTTCTGCATCGTCAAATCCATGTAGCGGACCTGTAATTTGATCGTCAAAATAATATAAAGTACTCCCGTTAAACATTGGCAATCCGGGAAACATTTCCCTTTTCGCTTTTAGTTTAGACTCAAGTGTTCGCAAAAACCGGTAATCATAAATTCTGTTAAACCCTTTCTGCAGATTGATGGATCCACACTTTAAATTGAAGGGTGTTGATACGGCCGAAAAGGCAGTAATTGTATGATTATTGGGCTGTTTATGAAGATAGTTGAGGATGATACTTGCACCCAGTGAAAACCCTGCGGCAAATTGAACAGACGATGGAAAATAAGTTGTTACCCAGCGAAGTATGGTGCCGGCATCTTCTGTTTCTCCTGAATGATAAAATCGTGGCTGGTTATTCATTTCCCCGCTACAACTTCTTAAGTTAACGGCGACAACATGCATGCCCGTATCAAACAGTTTTTTACCAAGCTTTCGCACATAATATCGGTGTGATGAACCCTCAAGCCCATGAAAAATCACAACAACAGGAGAATCTTTTTTATCCTGTTCAGCTACATCCAGATCGATGAAATCGTCATCGGGTGTGGAGATACGGATTCGTTTGTATTCCATAGCCGGGGATGAAAACAACAACGAAGATAAAATGGTGTGTGCATGGCCATTAAAACACCATGGTACAGATTTGAAATCTGATATCGATTGTTGACTCATATCAACGTTGATCTTTGAATTTGTTATCAAACAGCATTTAATTGGAATAATAAGGATTTTGTATCGTAATTGTCCGCCGCCATCAGAGATGGAGATTACAATTTACTATTGAGATATAACAAGTGTATTCAGTATCATTTTAAACAACTGAACAGCCCCAAAACAATTATAATGGAACAACCTGCAGTAAAAGTGCCCGTTAAACGAATTACGGCTATTGATCTTGGCACAAACTCCTTTCATGCAATTATTGTAGATATTTTTTCTGATGGCAGTTTCTACATTATTGACAGGTTAAAAGAGATGGTGCTGCTTTCCGAAAAAGGGTTCGATAATGAGCTGTCTCCACAGGCGATGAAAAGAGGGCTGGAAGCATTAAAAAGAATTAAAACCTTATCGGATCATCAGAATTCATCTAGAATACTGGCGAATGCCACCAGTGCCATTCGTGAAGCCGAGAACGGAGGTGAATTTATCCAGAAGGTTATAGATGAAATTGGTATAAAAATACATGCGATTCCGGGTCGGGTAGAGGCAGAATTAATTGGTCTTGCTGTTCGGCATGGAATAGAGATGCCTGATGATCCTTCTCTTATAATGGATTTAGGTGGTGGCAGTGTTGAGTTCTTGCTTGGAGACAATGATGTGTTTTACCACACGAGCAGTAAAAAGCTGGGTGTTGCCCGAATGATGGCATCGTTTGTTGATACTGATCCCATTACAGAGGAAGAGATACAAACTTTGAAAAGCCACTATAAAGCAAATTTATTGGATGTAGCTCAGGCATTTGCAATGAACCGTGCTTCTCTGCTAATCGGGTCATCCGGTACGATGCAGAATATTGCGTTGATGATTGCTGCCAGAAATAAAAAATCTCCCGCACTCTCTATCAACGAGCTTGAATTTTCAGCCGATGAATTCTTTGAGTTTTATGATGATGTGATAAAGATGGATAGCAAAGAGCGATCAGCCCTGAATGGCCTGGATGAAAAAAGAATTAATATTATTGTACCCGGGCTGATTCTGGTTCATTACGTATTAAAAACATTTGGTTTGGAGCGTGTAATCATATCTTCTCAGGCATTGCGGGAGGGAATCATACTTCGTTTCATTAAAAAGGAGATGAGTGATCTTCAATTAAAAAACGGTAATTACAGCCCCCGTTTACGCAGTGTGATGGAGCTGGTGAATAAATACGACTGGCATGAAGCTCACTCCAGCCATGTTGCAAAACTCTCTCTGCTTCTTTTTGATGCGTTTCGTGATCAGCTTCAGCTCTCTGATGATGACCGTGAACTGCTTCACTATGCAGCATTAATGCACGACATCGGGTATTTTATATCCCATAAAAAGCATCATAAACACTCGCTGTACATTATTAGAAACGCTGCATTAATGGGGTTTAAGGAGTACGAAATTGAGATGATGGCAAATATAGCACGGTATCACCGGCGTTCAACCCCCAAAATGCGACATGCATTTTATAAAGGCCTCTCTGAGGAGTTAAGGGCAAGGGTAAAGAAGTTGTCAGGAATACTTAGAGTTGCGGATGGTTTGGATCGCAGTCACTATCAAAATGTGAGAAGCCTGAATGTAGTTAAAAATGATTCCCGGGTTGAAATCATAATAACTACAGAGGCTGATCCACAGCTCGAAGTTTGGGGCGCAATGCGAAAGCGGTCACTATTGGAAGATGTCCTGGGTGCGGATATTGAAGTGATTGTCCAAAAAAGCCTCCTTCAAGCGTGGCGGGTTTAGGGGGCGATCCCCGCACGAAATAGCGCAAGTATCCACTTGTGCTCCTTTTTAGAAGAAGAAACCACATCACGGCTCTTTTTTCTTCTACTCACTCTCACTTTCGGCCTGCTTCTCTTTTAACATTTGAATGTATTCGTACCGGGCTTTGATTCCCGAGCGATTACCGTAGAACGCCCCAAGCCCGCAAGAAAATGCTAAAATCACAATAAGTATAAGTTCCGCACCACTGGCCTGTTCACTGATGGTAAGAATCCAAAGTGCAGCGGGCAGAAAAATGGCCACTGCAAGACCATAATGCATATTGGTGGGGGCGGGTACCTTTTTAATAAATCGTTTTATGATGAGGTAGGTAAAGTTCAAATAGATGAACCCAAACCCCAAAAGAGCACCCAACCCTATGTAAGATGGATCGTTCACATAACCTAAAAACGGATTGGTGGTAAGAATGATCCCTAGCGAAATCATAATAACCCATGTCATATAAGAAAATACGCGAGAACTGTCCTGCATAAAAAATAAGTTTTGGTAAAATTTGAAATTGCGAGGTTGTCCAAAAAGGGGGGATTCTTCCAAAAGTCTTCTTGACAGAATCTGCCTTTGATAAGGGTAGGAGATATCGCTCCGCGTTCAAAAAATGAGCGTCCCGAAGGATTTCGGGACGGTATGACTTCAAGATTTGAAATTATCTTTCACACATCCTTTTTGTGATAGCCTCGTGCGAATATAAGAAGATTATTCCGAAATTGACTGACAGAGTTCGATTAGAACACCGTGATTATCTTTTGGGTGAACGAAAGCGACCCATTTATTATCAGCACCCTTCTTGGGCTCTTCATTTAATATGGTAAATCCTTCACCTCTTAGTCTGTTCAACTCTTTTTTGATATCATCCACTTCAAATGCCACATGATGCAGGCCTTCGCCTCGTTTGGCAATATAGGATTCAATGACCGAATCAGAACTAGTGGCTCCAAGGAGTTCTACCTTTGATTCTCCGGTTTCGAAAAAAGCCGTCTCCACTTTTTCACTTTCAACTGTTTCAGTTTTATAGCAAGGTTTATTGAGGATTTTTGAATAGGTTTCTATCGCTTTTTCAAGATCTTTAACGGCAATTCCAACATGATCGATATGCATAATATTTTATTTAACTCGGTTTAATGACATTGATTTAAGCATCCAGTTTGGCAGAGGCTTTTTTGATTTTCTTTTTTTCAGATTGATGTACCATCCCCATTTTTTCATGATGGGTAATTTGTGGGTTTGAACAAATTCAATCAACGTACCATCGGGATCTTCAATATACGAAAACCGTCCGGCAGCCTCACCCATATCAAAGGTGTCCGCGCTGTCTACTGTAAAGGGATAATTAATCTCTGCACACTTTTCTTTTAGCTTTTTCATGTCGGTTACATCAAAGCAGACGTGTATAAACCCTAAATCACCCCAATATCGGTTTATAAATATTTTCTTGGGTTCGCGTGATTTTATTTCAATGAGCTCAATATCTATATGACCCAACAAGCGGCTAAAAGCTCCCTCATTTTTCTGATGCTTTCGCAGGCAGATTCTGCGATATGTATGATCAGGGTCCAAATCGTCGAAGGTTCCGGTTTCATCAAACAATGTAGTGTCAAATCCCAACACGTCTGAATACAGGGGGAGTGAGGCATCTATGTCACTTACACCAATGGTTACTCCACAAGTACCACCGGTGGAGTCTGATCCGTTTTTGAACCAGGAAGGACCTTCTACAATTTGGAAAAGATTGTTGTAGGGATCTCGAAGCCAAAATGTATGGCCATAAACCGGATGAGAGTATATATCAGATAACCCCTCCGTATTTTGCTGTTTATATTCTTTATGAATGGCTTTTGTATCGGGAGATTTTATCTTCACCGCATTTATACCCAAGTCCCCAATTTCTGGTGTAAACTCAGGGTCGCTTGGGGTTCGACTGGTAAACTGCCATACCTCAAAACCACCGCCACCCATCATGTTTAACGCCAATACAGCACGGCGCGAATGAATTTTATCACCCGTATATTTTTTCATGAGTGTGGCTTCGGCTTCATCATCAAAAACAGGGGCATCAATGCTGAACGTTTCCCGATACCAGCTCCACGCTTCCTGGATGTCTGATACACCAATTCCTACCTGTTGAATTCCTGTTATGAGCTGAGCCATTCGTGTACCTTTGTGATTGAAAAAATGTAATTTACTATTTGTACAGAGTATTCGAAAATTGAGATGATGTAAAAAATAGTATGCATAAAAAAAGCCACCCCGATAATTCGGGGTGGCTTTTAGGATTGAGTTAAAAACTTAAATGTTCGGGTTAGAATTGATTTCATTTGAACTTACTTCCAGGCACATTCTTTCAACGTCAAGAACATTTACCGGGTTTTCATCATCTCCCCGGATTACTTCAAATGGTACAGATCCCGGAACTTCAGCCCATCTTCTTAAGTCGGCAATTCTGCGACCTTCAAGCCACAACTCTATTCCTTTTTCCTTCATTAGCAGATCCCATGCATCGTCTACATTGAAGTCATTCGGGTCGTGTGGATCTAGTCCGTGAAGAGCTCGTACTTCGTTGATTTTTTCAACGGCTGTATCAGAGTCCTGATCTTGTACAAGGGCTGCTTCAGCTTCAATGAGCCTCATTTCAGTACCTTTTACAATTGGAATTGAAGAGTTTCTGGTCTCAAATTTACCTGCATACCATAGAGGTCTTACGTTATCCCCTCCTGTAGCAACTTCACCATTCGAAAATTGGATTTCAAAGGTAACTCTGGGATCTTCTTCGGAGCTAACTTCTCCATTCACTTCCGTTCCCCAATCTGCAAATGGAGTTCCCCAAACAGACATTTGCTGACCATTATCACCCCGGGTAGTCCAGTTATGAACTCCATTGTGTTCACGGGCGGCATTATCTGAGTGAACCTGATCAAAACTAAAATCAGTAGGCACCATATCGGCATCATCAAGAGCATCATCCCAGTTGCCTAACATGATATGAGCTTGAGCTCGGCCACCATAGGCTGCCGTCAACATTTCCATGTCATTCACGTTCTGTGCTATTTGAATAGCATCAGTAAAAAATCCGACGGCTCTTTCACTGAAAAATGTATGTTCTTCCAGTGGACCACCATCGACTACTGCGTCACAGAATGTGTCTCCTTTTACCCGGTTAGAAAACCCGGCATAAAGAGTGACAGTTCCAACATCAGCACTGTTTTGTGGATCATCGATGATTTCGCCAATTCTGCGAATTGCATCTTCAGCAACCCATCGTGCTCTGGCGGCATAACCCCATCGACTCTGATTTTCAGGTTCGGTATTTATGGATATACCATCACTTGCAAGTCTTACCGGCTGCCATGTTCCTACATGAACCAGTTCGTCAGTTAAAACTCCGGAAGTAGTATATAGTCCGCCACCGCCCGGGATTGTAGTTGCATAACCAAAGTCCCCTTTTACACCATTAACCAAAGGAGTTACGGCAGCAGGTGTATCAAGATCAGTGTCATCAATTTGACCGGGATTCTCGACTCCCAGATCACATGCATTAAAAATAAAGGCGAGAAATAGCAGCGCTACAAGGCCTTTGAACTGCCTGTACCATGGATAGGTACAGTTCTTTTTATTTATAGATTTCATGATTTTCATGGATTTAGAAATTTTAAATTCTTTCAATTTATTGCGGTTTAAAATCCGAGATTTACGCCAACAATAAACTGTCGGGGTATAGGAGTGTCAAAGAAAATTTGCTTTCTGATAGCAGAATCAGAAAGGTCTCCTCTATAATTAGCTTCAGACTCTAATCCGGAATATTCCTGAGATCTCCATATGTTTCTTCCCGAGAATGTGAAGGTTGCATTTCTTAAACCAACACGGTCAATCAGATCACCCGGTACTCGGTATGAAACTGACAATTCTCTAAGCTTCCAGTAATCTGAAGGGAATACAAAGTCACCCTGTGTCAGAGTTGAGTTTCTGTCGCAGTTCAACGCAATAATGTCATTCGCAGGTTCGCGGCAAGCTGTGGCTACTGCTCCCGGAGTTGCTACTCCCTGGCCGTCAGTAATTTCTCTGCGAGGATCCCATAACCATCGAAGTGTACTACTTTGTAAATATCCACCGCTTTGGTGATCGAACAGTACTCGAACTGTGAAATTTCTGATATCAAAATCACTTCCAAGCTGTACGTTTTGGGTTGGAATAGCAGGGCCAATATAATCCCAGCCATCCGGCAGGTTGCCATCGGCATCCTGAAGAAGATTGCTGGCTAAATCTGTTTCGCCATCGACGGTGATGTATCTGTCACCGAAGAATGATCCTACAGAGTAACCTTCACGAATAAATTGTCTCCACTGCACCTGTACAGGTGCTCCGCCGCCCAATGAAACAACTTCATTATCATTGGTACTGTAATTAATCATACCATTCCATCTAAAGTTGTTTGTCTCAAAAACAAGTCCTGTAAGAGAGAGCTCAATTCCTTGATTTTTGATTTCACCAACGTTTTCAAGCTGAGTTGAGATAAATCCTTGTGATGGGGGATATCTGAATTGATAAAGCGCATCTTCAGTTCTTTGATAGAAGTAATTAAAATCGATGTTTAATCGATCGTTAAGAACACTTGCATCAAAACCGGCCTCATATTCATGAGATACTTCTGCTTTTAGGTCAGGGTTCCCAAGGTTCGAAGGTGTTACGGCAGGTTGTGCTCCAACCGCTGAAACCGGTGACCAGGTTCGAACAGCTGTAAATGCTCCTGGTTGCTGACCAGCTTGTCCGTATGCAGCTCTTAAGCGTAATGTACCCCAATCATCGTTCCAAAAAGAACTTTCTGATAAAAGATATGATGCATCAATTTTAGGATACAGTACATAGTCAACATCTTCACCAAATGCACTATGGCCATCTGCTCGTGCACCAATGGTTACATATAGCCGTTCATTGAACCCAAATTGCTGCTCAACAAAAAATCCAGCGCTACGTTCGGTAAATCGAGTTTCTGCTGCACTTTGATCAACAGTTGCACTTACAGTAGATAGTCCAAGCATTGGGAAATCATTTCCCATAGCAGAGTTAGAACCAACTTCAGTATTGTAATACTGAAATCCACCAGAAGTTGTGGTTCTAAGCCAGTCTAAAGGCTGAAAGCGTAATGTGGCTACATAATCTACGTTTGCATTGGTTACATTCCTGCGATAATTACTTTTAAACCCAGCAGGCATGTTATTAATCGCACCAAAAGGGAAGAATTGTGTTTGATCTTCATTTCGGTTCTCATAACCTAAAGTCATTCGGTGACTGAAGTAGTCTAGTGGGCTATGATTTAACCGAAGAGATGAATTAAAGCGATTCCCTTCCTGAAACGTTTGAATAGCTCTATGATCAAGAGTGGGTGTACCAAACTGACCTTGCGGTCCTCCAACTAAACCATTAATGGTATATCCACGTGTATTGTTGGCATCAGGTACATGCTGCACTGATCTGTCAGAAAAAGATGTACTCAAGCTAACATCCAGATCGTCACGCGGATCGAAATCAAGGTTAAGCCTAAAGCCTAAATAGTCTTCGCCACTTTCAGGTAAAATTCCTGTCTCGTTTCTAAAACTACCGGAGGCATAATATCTAAGATTTTCGAGTCCACCACGAACGGATAGGTTATGAGTGGATAAACTTCCGGTCTGAACCATCTCGTCGTAGAACCAGTCGCTATACTCAGAAACTTGCCACCAGGACCTTGGCGTATTCATGATACCGGTTTGGTTTCTGTAGTTAAATTGAGGTGTTCCTTCTACTCCTCGTCTGGTGAAAATTTGAATAACTCCGGCTGATGCTTCAGAACCATACAGCGTCGCAGCAGATGCGCCTCGGATTATCTCCATTCTGTCAATATCTTCCGGGTTAATATCGTCTAATCCAGACCAGCTAACCCCTGCTGTTGTCGTGGAAATACCGCTAGATCTGGAATTATCTATTCTAACCCCATCTACATAAATAAGAGGCTCATTGTTTTGTGAGATACTTGCAGCTCCACGCAGAACAATGG
>PWFZ01000024.1 GCA_003555185.1 Balneolaceae bacterium
AGAGCCTTACAGGAATCTATTATGAGTCATTTTCAGGATGTATATGTCTCTCCCTATCTTGTGGTTGGAGCAACGGATTCCCGGCATTTTATCCCTGTTGCAGATAATGTTTATCGATTCTCCCCAATGGAATTAGATAATGAGGACCTCGGTATTGTTCACGGTATAAATGAGCGAATTGGGGTTGACAACTACCTAAACTCCATTCGATTTTATTCAGACTTTATCCAAAAAACCACGCAGTAGGTTCTTGGGCAATCCGAGTTCAATAAAAAATGCGGTTTGGGAATTTATAGAAATGTGACTCTTTCTTTATAATTGAACAATCTGCCATCCGCTTTTTTTTACGTATTTAATGATTAATGAATTCACAATTCATCTATCATTATGGACTCTCTTTTTCTCAAATTTTCTCTCTCCTTTTTTGCACTGCTGTTGCTCAATAGCACAAGTAATACCTTTGCCCAAACTACAATTACGCTCAACAGTTCTGAATCTAGTTCATTTGTTCTCGATCCTGAAAATTTTGATCCGGAAGACGAAGAGAACTCACTGTTTAAATCCCAACCCCTCGGCAATATTGATCACACTACCTATACCCGATATGAGCGAGAAGATGGATCCATAGTTATCAAAGCAGAAAGCGTAGAATCCGCCTCCGGGCTGGTGGTCCCTATCGATGCAGATCCCAACGAGTTTCGATACATACAGTGGGAATGGAAAATAGGATCTGTTTTGGAAAAGGGTGATCTCACAAAAAAAAGCGGTGATGATTATGCAGCAAGAATTTATATTACCTTCAATTACGATCCATCTGATCTTGGATTCAGAGACAGGCTTCGTTATCGCGCCATCCGCATGTTTACGTCGTTTGATGTCCCTCTTAGGTCTTTAAATTACTTATGGGCAAACAAGGCAGAAAAGGGCACTTTTGCCGGAAGTCCTTATACTGATTGGGTGCAACTCGTGGCAGTGCAGTCAGGAAATGACAATGCCGGGACCTGGCAAATTGAAACCCGGAATATTTTGGAAGACTATCGAAAAGCATTCGGTGAGGAACCACCCAGAATTACCGGAATCTCCATCATGACCGATTCCGACGACACCAAAAGCAGTGCGGTAGCGTATTATGGCAAAATCACACTTTCCACTACACAGGATTTTTCTTCTGAGCTTTAGTCTTAGTTATTGAGCCATTATTAGACCCAGCCTTCCCTGAATTGATGTTTTTAGTTTTACCGGTTTCTTTTGGGAGGCTAATCGAGTACAGGCACAAAAGTATTGCTGCATAAAATTCAAACATTTCTTCAATAACCATTCTCGGCGGGGTATTTTCTTTTAGATCCACAAGAATGGCAACCACCAAGAACAAGCCAAACAAAACCAAGTATCTGCCCGGAACCGTTTCTAATGTATTCATGGACAGTTCATTTAAGGTATATTTACCCTGGTATAGGAAAATTGCCAGTGCAACGATTAATGACCCCACAACGATTGCAATTGTGCCGTGATAGCCAAAAATACTTTCGAAAAAAAGATAGGCAACTGCAAACAGATCATGAGCAGAATCTACTTGCCAACCCATTATAGACGGATAATTAAAATCAAATATCCTTTCGCCAAAACTTATTTCATCCAAAAAACCAAGGAAGCCAAGAAAGGCGACCAACATTGAAAGCTTCTTCCATTTCTTGTTTTTTTTCACTGCCCAAATTCCAAGAAAACCGGCTGTTAGAAAACCAAGGGCGCTCAGGTTTTCAATTAGATTGTCTTCCTCAATTATTAAATTAAGGTGTTGGGGAAACCAAAAATATATGATGTAGGAAATAACTATACCTAAAAAAGCAAACGTCAGGAAATAGTTAACTTCTTTAGTAAAAAAATTCTTAATCGTCTGTTTCATCTGATCCTGACTCATACTAAATACAGTTAAATTATTTAAATTGTCCGCTCAAATCTCACCTCATTTTATCTCTTCCATAATTAGTCACAAAAACCTAGCCTGTAACCCATTTCCCCATAAATGCGATACATATATATAGGTAGATGTAACAAATACAGGGCAATTGAGGCCGAATTCTCAAATTAGCTTTGATGAACCTTCTCTATAGCCAAAGCCTGATTTAGATTACAATGAGGCATTTGGTGGTATAAAAGCCCCTTTCCATTCACGTTTTTTTCGATATTTTTAAATCGAACTCGGGTCTTTTGTTTTTATTTCATCAGTTGGGCTAGTTTTCCCTGCACTGATGTTTTTCGTTTTACCGGTTTCTTTAGGAAGGCTAATCGAGTACAGGCACAAAAGTATTGCCGCATAAAACTCAAACATTTCCTCAATAACCATTCGCGGCGGGATATTTTCCTTTAGGTCCACAATAAGGGCAACCGCCAGGAACAAGCCAAACAAAACCAGGTATCTGCCCGGAACTGTTTCAACTGTATTCATGGTCAGTTCATTTAAGGTATATTTACCCTGGTATAGGAAAAGTGCTAATGCTATGGTCACTGACCCCACAACAAGTGCAATCGTGCCGTGATAGCCAATAATACTTTCGGAAAAAAGATAGGCCACTGCAAACAGATCATGAGCAGAATCTACTTGCCACCCCATTATAGACGGATAATTAAAATCAGATAATCTGTCACCAAAACTTATTTCATCTAAAAAGCCAAGGAAGCCAAGAAAGGCCACCAACATTGAAAGCTTCCTCCATTTTTTGTTTTTTTTCACTGCCCAAATTCCAAGTAAACCGGCTGTTAGAAAACCAAGGGCACTCAGGTTTTCAATTAGATTGTCCTCCTGAATTATTAAATAAAGGTATTGGGGGAACCAAAAATATATGATGTATGAAATGACTATACCTAAAAAAGCAAATATCAGGAAATAGTTAACTTCTTTAGTAAAAAAGTTTTTAATCGTCTGTTTTATCTGTTCCTGGTTCATGCTAAATACGTTTTAAAGTATTTGAATTACCCGATCAAACTCACTCCTTTTTAGCCCTTTAATATTTGTCACAAAAACCTAGCCTGTACACAGTTTTTCCATAAATGTGGTACATATATGTATGTATGTGTAACAGTACGAGAGTTATTGTCCCTGTTTTTTTGAAGCTAAAGTTCATCAACCGCTACATTAGTGATCCCGGAATAATCCCCCCTGTCGGCAGATAGTTACTGATACCCACAGTATCAATGAGTTAAAGGGTTAAGTCATCTTGAGGGCTATATTGACACGTCCGAAACCATCTTCCGGATGGAGTCGGATAAAGTTTTAGATGGGTTTCAAGGGAAACAGAAAAGAACAAATAGCGGGTGTTACAATTTACCACGCCAAATTTTAATAAGTGTGTAATTATTATACAGTTGCCTACAAACCTATCCTAACCTTATGTTAAAATCTACTAGCCAAGGTCTTATATTTAGAATAGGCTGACACCAAGAGCAGGTGCCGTAGCGTACTATAGGAATGTCACACTGCCACCACCGATTTTTCTGGTGAAATTCAGCATCTCTAAAATGGGTTTACAGAGCCAGTATATAGGCGTTGTCTTTCCGGACAAATCCCATCTCATCGAGATATTCATTATGCTGATCACTACCGGGGCTGGCAACGATCTTTTTGATACCTTCGGCTCTGAAGAAATCTACTTTTTCATTGAACAAAAAACTCCCGATTTTAAAATCACGATATTGGGGAAGTACAAAATCTAGATCCACAGAAAGAACTCCCTCCTTGTCTAAATTCCCCATCAGCAAACCTGCAGGAACCATATCGCGAAGCACAAAAATGTTCAATTGATTCTTGTTGGTTTCCGGTGAGAAATCGGGCTGAAAAGTTTTCATCTGCTTCTTATAAAAATCAATAAATGCATTCAGATATTCACTGCCGGGTGTCACTTTTAAAAGCTTGAAATATTCGTCTGCCGTATAAATTTTTGTCAGGTAGTAAATATTGATCAACACAATAAATCCATTCATCCCGGCAACGGGGATTGACCCAATGAGCACTCCATAAAGTGAAAAAGTAGCCGCACCAATCATGTTTACGATTCGAAGCTGTACAATTTTGCTCATCATCAGTGATACCGCCACCAAAACTGAGGCAGCATAACCGATGAGTTCGTAGATAAATGTCGTTTCCATATTACTAAAAGAGTCAGTTTTTTTGAGGAGTGAGTTCAGACCTGACAGGTTTTTAAAAACCTGTCAAGTCTCCCCACTATTATTTTTTACTGTAAGGAATTGGCTTTTGGTGGATCCTACTATAAAAGAAAAATGACACAACACCAACCCCCACTGGAACCCGGCCTAATGTACCACATCTGGACACATGCCAACGGCAGCGAAAATCTTTTTCGTACCGAAGAAAACTACAAGTACTTTTTGGATAAGTACAGCTATTACATCCAACCCGTTGCAGAAACCTACGCGTATTGCTTAATGCCGAATCATGTACACCTGATGGTGAAGATGAAGGAGCAAGATGAGATGTTAGATTTTATACGATTGAAGAAGTCGAATTCAACCCTCCAAGGGATTAAAGACCTGACAGGTTTTGCTTCCAAACAATTTAGCAACTTATTTAATGCATATGCAAAATCATACAACAAGATGTATCAGCGCAGAGGATCCCTTTTTGAAAGGCCTTTCAAACGTAAACCCATCAACACCGATTCATATTTCGCAACTCTCATCGCCTATATTCATAATAACTCTGTTCACCATGGTTTTACGGAGCATCCAAATGAATGGCCCCACAGCTCCTGGCATGCCTACATGCAAGACAAGCCTACCAACATCAAAAGAGATGAAGGAATAGAATGGTTTGGAAATAAAAACAATTTCATAAACTTTCACCGTGAAATCAGAATGGAGAAATTAATCTCCTTATTTGAGGAGTGAGTTAAAGGCCTGACAGAGTTTAGACCTGACAGGTTTCTAAAAACCTGTCAGGTCTTCCCACTAACCTACCGCTGAATATGATATTCCTTCGGTGGGGTTTGACCGGCAAGGTGTTCTACAAAATAGTCCCAGGTTCGGCGGATGCTGTAGGGTTCATTTGCATAGCCGTGTCCACGATTTGGCATCACCAACAGATCAAAATCTTTGTTGTGTTTGATTAGTTCATCCACAAAAAGAAGCGTCATGGCCGGGTGCACATTAGTGTCCATTGTACCATAGGATAGCAGAAGTTTTCCTTCCAGCTTTTCTGCCTGCAAATGTACTGCGGAGGATTCGTAATTATCGGTACTGTTTTCTTCTTCAAGCAGCCCCTGATATTTCTCACCCCAATAGTAAGTGTATCCGCGATTATCATGATTCCCAGCGCCGGAAACGCCCACTTTAAAGAACTCAGGATATTGAGTTAGTGCTGCTGCTGTGGCAAACCCACCACCTGAGTGCCCGTAAATACCTGCGCGATTGATATCAATAAACGAGTATTGTTCAGCCAGCTGCTCCATTGCCGTAATCTGATCAGGCAAACCATTATCAATCATATCTCCGTGGTAAGCTATATGAAAATCACGTGACCGGATAGGGCTGCTTCCCATCGCATCAATAGCGACGACGATAAATCCAAGTTCCGCGAGGGCATGTGCTTGACCGCGGCGTGATGATGAAAAGTGTCGGGTACCCACACTTCCACCCTGCGGGCCGGGATAAATGGCATTGATAATTGGGTAGGATTTCGACTCATCAAAATTGGAAGGGAGAATCATAATTCCATATACATCCGTCTCGCCATCGCGTGCTTTTGCCGAAAATGGTATAGGATCCTGCCAGCCGGTTTCGCGTAAATCAGAGGCATCGGCTTCTTCCAGAGTCATCAAATGGTTCCCTGAATGATCCCGCACAACTGTTACCTGTGGTGTTTGAAAGCTAGAAAACGTATTGACAATGTAGGACGCCTCCGGGCTTAGATTTACTGAATGATGAGCCTGATCTTCGGTAAGTAATTCCATCCCTGATCCATCAAAATTAATACGGTAGAGATGTTCATGATGTGGGTCGCGCCCTTCCTCTTTTCCAACGGCGGTAAAGAGAATGGTTCGATCATCTTCGTTTACTCTTAGAATATCAACCACATTCCAGTTGCCTTCCGTGATGCGATTTTTCAGCTCACCGGTTCCCAGATCGTGCAGATAGATATGCCCCCAGTTATCGCTTCTGTTGAACCAGATAAATTCGTTGCTGTCGTGGAACACCCTCCAGTTCGGTACGCCGCGGGAGGTCAGGTTAGATTCAAAAAAGACATCATCACGATCTTCAAAAATTTCTTTCACTTCACCGGTTTCGGGATTGGCTATGCGAAGCTTCACATCTTTATAGTCTCTTGATGTAGAAACAAATGCCAGTTTGCTGCCATCTGCGCTCCACTCATTATCTACCCAGTCTCCGGCACGAACTAACCCACAACAGTTAGAGGCACGCTGATGATCAGGATCAACCTGCAACCATGTTTTTGATTGATCGTCTACATCAATTACCACGCGCTCGAGCATTGGCACAATGGAATCTCCGGGCAGGGCATACGGCCACTGATCCAGTTCCGGTCTCCCTTCAACGGTTTTCCAAAGCACCATCTCTCCCACGCCCCGCTCATCAAGCCTGAATGTTGAAATTTTCTTTGAATCGGGAGACCATTTTAAAATGGGCCGGTCAGATCGTGTCCACCCCTGATTGTTACGTGCAAAACTATAGTGCTTTTCGCCTTCCGTTGTGAGCTGGATATTATCACCGGTTTCAAGGTTTCTGATCCATAAATTATGATCTTTGGTGTAGGCTGCCAGCTTTCCATCTGGTGAAGTAACCGAATTTGCAAGCCTGTGAGAGTTATATTCACCGGTTTCGCACCGATATGTGGAAAGCGAGCACTCCCAGCTTTTTCCGTTACTTACAAATCGTATAAGCTCCAGATCATCGCTGAATTCCAATGACCCCAGCGGCAGATTACCTGCATCTACTGATGAGCCGGTATGCTCCTCAATCACATCTGCCAAACGGCCGTGGTCAAACGCCTCATCTCTGTCTCTTTCGGAAATATCCACAAGAATGTACCGGTCTCCATTTCGTGTATAAACACGGTACCAAAAGTGCTCATTATTGATCCAGTTCGGGGATACGTTCTGGTTATACACCATATCACTCACATTCCAGCTCAGCTGTGATTCTGCCCGTTCATAATCATCGGCAGTAAGATGGTCACCGTTTTGGGCTTGAGTTCCATCAGGCAAAACAAATAAAAGTAATAAAATGCTAAAGACGGTTGTGACAATAGGCTTCATAAATAGTGAGTTAGTTTTAGTTTAGGTATCAACTTTTTCAAAAACCTCCAAGGTCTCAAAAGACCTTGGAGGTTTTCTTCTTATGTTAAGTTTAATTTTCAAGCAATGAATCTGAAAGTCCCCCTTATCAAAGGGCTCATCTTTTAAACGCGCCAGCGAGATTTAGGGGGATGTTTATTCCCATGAACACCCCTCTGTATTTCGCTTCACGGGAATCGCTAACGCTCGGAGCCCCTTGTTAGGGGAGACTTCTACTAATCATTTTAAGATTTATTAACTCAGAGTTTAAAAATTCTCTTTAATAATGCGCAGTGCTTTTTCCATTTCCCCGCGCATAGTGTTGTTGGTTACAACATAGTTATTATTCATAAACGTAAAAATCAGACGTCGCCCTGAGTCAGTATACACATAACCGCTAAGTGCCGTGTTATTTCTTAATGTACCTGTTTTGGCATATACATAGGGCGAATCCCCCACATTAGGTCTGTACGACCCACTGATTGTACCACTTTCTCCACCGGCAGGAAACATTTTTTTCATAGTATGCTCACCAAATTCGTCATAGAAACTATTGAGCAGTGCCACCATTGTACGTGGAGTAATCAAGTTATAGCGTGTCAGGCCGGACCCATCAGACCATCGCGGGCGATCTGGCAGATGGTCTAAATAATTATTGAGCACGTAATTAATAGCCTTGTCTGTATTCATCGTACCGATTTCCTGATCAGAAATCATCAGCATTAACTGCTCAGCGATGAAGTTGTCGCTCACTTTGTGCATCCGGGCGTAAACAGTATCAGCCGGCGGACCGTAAAACGTTTGTGAAAAGCTGACCGGAGGGTTTTCGGCGTGATGAACTTGCGTGCTGAGTGTATCGGAAAGCATTTCAATTACCAGGTCGCGATCGTATACAAACGGTATATTCCGTTCCTGCCGCACGGTATCAGATCTTGGCACATAAGAAATTTGATTGTCACGAAGGGATCGCAGAACCAGCTGTGGCTGATCACTGTCCCACTCTTTTTGATTGATGTATCGTTCAAAGAATTTAGGCTTTACCGGCTCATCTTCATTTAACATTACCAAAGCAACCTGTTGTGCCTGTAACCGCATCATATTTCCATATATGGGGAACGGAGATTTTTCGGGTGCATACGCTTGTGGATACCAGTCCCACGACCATCCGGAACCGAAATGTTCGTCATCGTAATGCCCATCGTAGTAGGCAAGCACCTCATCCCGGCTTTTAAGAAACTCATACGCTTTTTGTGAATCAAAAGTAGGGTTTAGAAATGTGGGATCCCCGGTACTTCTGAAATAAAGGGTATCATCTTTCACTTCGTACCGAAGCGAAGGCAATATTTCAGGTAAAATTTTAAGTGCAGCGTAGAGTGTCAGCGTTTTAGTGTTGGACGCGGGCGTGAAAAAGCGATGGCCGTCGCGATCGTGAAGCACTGAATCCGTTTCGGGATCATATAACACAAAACCGGTGATGCTTTCATCAAAAACCTGAGACTGGCTGAAAAATGTATCAAGAAGCGATTCCCGGGGATCGGGTGCATCATCGATCATGCGATCCGGCGTTTTACAGGCAGACATTAAACCCAAAACAAACAGTAAGAGAAAAAGGAAGTAGCTTCGCATTTTATATATCCGTTATGAATTACAAAATTTCGTACGTGACAAGAATAACCACAAGGACGAAGAGATGCTATAATGAACAGATAATTAACAAAAAAACTGTTTTAATTCGCGATAGATTATAGATTCTCCCAGTAAATAAAATACCTGGAGAAGACAATTAAATGTAAATAGCAATATGGAAGCGGTTCCAAACTTGTAGAATCCGCTCATTTTTAAAATCTATTACACCTATAAATTTTGATGATTCAATCCAATCACTTAAACTATTTTTAATCGTGATGGGAAATCTTTTAAAATTTCAGGTCAGTAGAAGCTAATTTTAGGGTATGATATACCCTATTGAGACTGATCAGCCATCTTTCACTTAAATCAATAGGAGACTTATGAAACACTTGCTACAGATTCTGTCTCTTTTTAAAAATTTTGAAAGTCCGCATATGTCGACTTCAAAAAGGTTTGAAAAGAGCGTAACCAATCATATTGCAACAGTATTTTCTCTTGTGCTGTTATGTACATTATTCACATTTAACAGTGCACTGGCCCAAACAGGGACTCTTTCAGGAGTAGTAACAGATCGCAGTTCTGGCGATCCACTTCCGGGGGCAAATCTTCTCATTAGCGACCTCGAATTAGGTGCATCCACCGATGTTGATGGTCGTTATCAAATTGAAAATATACCCTCCGGAACATACTCGATAAGAGTTAATTACATTGGGTTTTCTCAATTGGAGCAGACTTTTGAAATAGTTGATGGAGAAAGCAAAGAATTAAATTTCAGTTTGAGGACAGATGTACTTGGACTTGATCAGGTGATGGTAACCGCACGTGGTGCAAGTTCAGCACGGCGAGAAATTGGATCATCCATTTCAAGTATTTCTACTGAGAATCTTGCTGAAGCCCCCATTCAAAACATGTCACAAATGCTTCAGGGCCGGGTAGCCGGTGCTCAAGTACAAATGGGTGGTGGAAAATCAGGCC
>PWFZ01000443.1 GCA_003555185.1 Balneolaceae bacterium
AGATTCAGTTTTAATACCGGTTCAGTGCGAATATTTTGCGTTGGAGGGGTTGGGGCAGCTTCTAAACACAATTAAGATTGTGCGTCAGCATTTAAACCCTGATCTCGAAATTGAAGGTGTGTTGCTTACGATGTACGACACGCGAACCAGACTCTCGAATCAGGTTGCGGAAGAGGTGAAAAGGTATTTTGATGAACGGGTCTTCACTTCAGTGATAGCCAGAAATATAAGGCTTGCAGAAGCACCAAGTTTTGGAAAACCTGCAATATTGTATGATGCAACAAGTGTGGGAGCCAAAAACTACCTGGCTCTGGCTCGTGAGATTATACAACGAAATAAAAAAATGTTTAAGAATAGCCAAGTATTAGCCAAATAAGCTCTGTATGACAAAAAAAGTTTTGGGTAGAGGTTTAGGTGCATTTTTTCCTGACTACGAGGAAGGTTCGGATGAGAAAAAGTCATCTGAGAAGGTGAAAACTGCAGTCCCGATTGAACCCGTCGATAAGGTAAATGTAGTCCTTGATATTCCTGTTGATCATATTCGGCCCAATCCACACCAGCCGAGGAAAGAGTTTAAAGAAGAAGCCCTCGCGGAATTAGCTGATTCCATTAAAAAGCATGGAATTATTCAGCCTATAACCGTTCGCTATTTGGGACAAAAACGATTCGAATTGATCAGTGGTGAGCGGAGGCTGCGGGCATCTAAACTTGCCGGGCTAGAAGAAATTCCCGCTTATATCCGTGAAGTGAATGATGAGCAGTTGATTGCCTTTGCCTTGATTGAAAATATTCAACGTGAAGAGTTGAACCCCCTGGAGATAGCATTTGGATATAAACGATTGATGGAGGAATGTGAATATACACAGGGAGAAGTGGCAGAACGAGTTGGTAAAAACCGGACCACTGTAACAAATATGATGAGACTTCTGCTACTTCCTGATTTTATACAGGCGGCGCTTAGGGATGAAAATATTTCTATGGGGCACGCACGATCATTGATCAATATTAAGGATCTGAAGGACCAGAAAAGAGCACTTGATAGCATAGTGAAAAAATCTTTATCGGTACGACAGACAGAAGAGTTTGTTAAGAAACTGGATAAGAAAAAAGAACAGTCATCTTCTTCAAAAAAGAAGAAAGAAGTTTCAACTCCCTTTATTGATGAAATTGAAAAGAGACTGCGAAATAACTTAAGTACAAAAGTTAATATAAAGCAGAAAAGAAAAGGTGGAGAAATTCGTATAGAATACTATTCGAATGATGATCTCGAACGATTACTTCAACTCTTTGATGAAACGGATTAGTTTTGTTTTACTATTGGTTCTTATCCAAAGCACAGCCTTTGCACAGATTAATTTTTTAGAGAAAGATTATTCACTGCTTGAGAACCGCTATTATGACAATTCAGGTTTAGTACAAACAGAACCCGAGAACTCAGACAACGAAAGACAAGAGTATCCGGCGCCTAAATCAGTTCTATTTAAATCATTAATGATTCCCGGCTGGGGACAAATTGTAAATCGTCAGGCTTGGAAAGTACCCATTGTATACGGAGTATTTGCGGGCATTGGTTTCTATACCTACACATTACATCAGGATTATACGGATTATCGTGCTGCTTTCTATAATGCTGAGAGAGGTGCAGAAACCGACTTTAAATTTGGTCCGACTCCTGAGAGGCTCGAATTTCTAAATAACAATGAATTATTAAATACCCGAAACTCGTTACGTAACCAACGAGACTTCATGTTCGTGGTAATGGCTTTAGCCTATGGACTTAACGGATTAGACGCTTACGTTTTTGCACATATGAGAAGTTTCGATGTTTCTGATGACCTCTCTATGAATAGTACAATACGGCCGACATTGATTGCCAATGCATCGCCGGGTATTTCATTATCGTTTTCACTTCAACCAAATAAATAATATGTCTGTACCAGGATTTTTTGAACAAAAAGATATGCCTGCTGACCATTTTGAAAAAAAGGGTAATGATGATTTGTGGAGTATCTTTAAAATTATGGGTGAGTTTGTAGATGGGTACGACAAGATGATGCTCGTTGGACCTTGCGTATCTATTTTTGGTTCTGCTCGTTTAAAAAAGAATAATAAGTACTATAAAATGGCTGTGAAGACAGCCAAAATGATATCTGAGAATGGCTTTGGTGTGATTACAGGAGGAGGTCCGGGTATTATGGAAGCGGCTAATAAAGGAGCAAAAGAGGCCGGTGGAAAATCTGTTGGATTGGGAATTGATTTACCGCACGAACAAGGATTAAACAATTATGTTCATCCGAAATACGAAATAAATTTTAAGTACTTTTTTGTCAGAAAAGTAATGTTCGTTAAATATGCGCAGGGTTTTATTGTTTTCCCCGGAGGTTTTGGCACATTGGATGAACTTTTTGAGGCACTTACACTGATTCAAACAAATAAGATTGAACGTATTCCGATCGTTTTAATAGGAAAGGATTACTGGGAAGGTCTTACAACATGGATAGAAAAAAAATTAGTTGAGGATGGGCTGATATCTGCAGAAGATACTGATCTTTTTATGCTTACAGATAATCATGAAGAGGCTGTAGAATATGTATGTAACTTCTACAAGAAAAGAAAGCCAAGCCCTAATTTTTCTTTTTAGGAAACTTTTAAGCTGCAAAACAGTTTAGATTATTAATTAATGCAGTATTGTGGAAACTAAAAGAAAATTTTTGTTAGTTTAGCATCGTTTAATTTTAGCAATCATAAATAACCCCTTAAATCATGAAGTCTTATAGCCAATTATTCTCATTCTTCTTAGTGTTTGCTTTGGCATTTGGGATAACTCAGTTATCTCATGCTCAGGAGGATCCCCGAGCTGAAGCAATTACAAAATATAATGAAGCGCAGGAACTAGCTAGCGCGCGACAATTTTCAGATGCGATCGAGATTTATCGTGAAGCTCTTGAAATTGCTATTGAAATAGAAGATGAGGATATCATTCAGCGGATTGAGGAACGAATTCCCCGTGCTTACTCAAGCCGAGCATCAGCAGCATACAGTACTTTCCAGAATGAAAGAACCGTCCAAAATGCAAATGCGGCGATTGAACATTTTAAAGCCTCAAAAGAAGCAGGAGAAGAATTTGGTAATAATCAGGTTGCTGAACAGGCAAACCGCGCTATTCCACAGCTTTATTATATTCGGTCGGTGATTGAATTCAGACAAGATGACCTTGAAGATGCAATGGCAAGTTTAGACAATGCATTAGAGCTTAATCCGGACTATCCTGCAGCTCACTATCAGAAAGGTGTGGTTTACAAGAAAATGAACCCTGAAGATATAGACGGTGCTTTGGAGTTTTATGACAAAGCAATTGAACTGGCGGAAGCAGTCGGCGATAATAGAACACTTGAGAATGCAAGAAGTGGTGCTGCGAGTGAGTTGATTTACAGAGCGAACACTCTTAAAGAAAATAGCGAGTACAATAGAGCTATAGCACTTTTAGAAAGGGTTGAAGCATATGATCCTCAATCAGCTGATGCACATTACAGATTAGCTGAGATTCATAATATACGTGGAAACTGGTCTCAGGCAATTGACCATGCTAATACAGCTCTTCAGTTTGAAACAGGAGGAGTGGTTGAGCAAGCTAAAATTTATTTTGAACTTGGAACTGCGTACAAAGGGCAGGGAAATACTTCTAATGCCTGTGATGCATTTGAAAATGCTAATTATGGTGATTTTTCAGACCCGGCATCACACGAGCTCGAATTTGAGTTGAAGTGTGAAGGTTATGCTTCAGGGCGCAGATAAACTCTATATCAGTTTTATAAAAAGCCACGTAAAATTACGTGGCTTTTTTTTTGTCTTTTATTTTTCTAAAGGGTACATCTTATCTATCTTCTTGCATCAATTTAATTGTCCACAAAAAACCTCTCTAAGGCTATGAGCAACGTTTCCAATTTGGATCAACAATGTGTAAACACTATCCGAACACTATCTATGGATGCTGTACAGGCAGCAAATTCAGGTCATCCCGGAATGCCTATGGGTATGGCCGATGCGGCGTATGTTCTATGGACTAAGTTTCTAAAACATAATCCTGAAAACCCAAGATGGTTCGATCGTGATCGGTTTATTCTAAGTGCCGGGCACGGTTCCATGTTGCTTTATTCTCTTCTGCATTTAACCGGATATGAAGTGTCTTTGAATGAAATCAAAAATTTCAGACAATTGGGAAGTATTACCCCCGGTCATCCTGAATTTGGAATGACACCCGGTGTTGAGACAACAACTGGCCCCCTCGGACAGGGATTTGGTACAGGGGTAGGAATGGCAATGGCCGAATTGTTCATGGCTGAAACGTTTAATAAGGACAATTTTAATCTGGTTGATCACTACACATATGGTATCGTAAGTGATGGGGATTTGATGGAAGGAATCTCTCATGAATCGGCTTCTCTGGCAGGACATTTAAAGTTAGATAAGCTTATTTACCTGTATGATTCAAACCAAATTTCCATTGACGGTTCAACCGATCTTTCTTTTACAGATGATACACGCAAACGATTCGAGGCATATGGCTGGGATGTACAGAGGGTTGATGGACACGATCATAAGCAAATTGAAGAAGCCATTTTAAAAGCGCAAAAAACGGATACACCTTCATTAATCGAATGTATTACTACAATCGGTTTTGGTAGTCCAAATAAAGAGGGCACTGCTGACTCGCATGGCGCTCCGCTTGGTGAAGAAGAAATTAAACTGACGAAGGAGAAGCTTGGGTGGAATCATACCGAACCCTTCTTTATCCCTGAAGATGTTAAGAAAGAGTTTAGAAAAGCCGTTCAAAAAGGAAATAAACATGAAGATGAATGGAAGAACTTATTAACCGATTATGAGAAAGTTCACCCGGTTGATGGGGTAGGATTTAAAACTTTTGTTGGTCGTGAAATGCCGGAGAACTGGGATGAAATTCTTCCCGAATTTGCTGCTGATGAAAAAGGCATGGCAAGTAGAAAAGCATCCGGTGCAGTGTTAAATGAACTTGCAGATCATATTTTCAATCTGGTCGGAGGATCAGCAGATCTTACCGGAAGTAACAATACTGAAATGAGCGGCAAAGGAATTTTCCAAAAGGGAAATTATAAAGGCCGAAATGTCCATTACGGAGTACGCGAACACGCAATGGGAGCGGCATTAAACGGAATGGCACTTCATGGAGGAGTGATTCCTTTTGGCGGCACATTTCTGGTTTTTTCTGACTACAGTAAGCCAGCCATACGGATTGCTGCACTTTCTAAAATACCTTCCATTTATGTGTTTACACACGATAGTATTGGCCTGGGTGAAGATGGGCCCACACATCAGCCTATCGAACATTTAGCCGCAATACGGGCAACGCCTAACGTTGCGGTTTTCCGACCCGCTGATGCCAATGAAACAGCCTACAGCTGGAAGGCTGCCATTGAGAATGCAGAAGGTCCATCCTTATTAGTATTAACCCGACAAAGCTTACCTACGCTAGATCGATCCGTTTATGGAAAAGCATCAGGTACAGAAAAAGGGGGGTATATTTTAAAAGAAGCCTCAACAGGAAAACCTTCATTAATATTAATGGCAACAGGCTCAGAAATCGGCCTCACGCTTGAAGCAGCTGAAAAACTGGAGGAGAAAAATATTTCAACCCGGGTAGTGAGTTTGCCATGCTGGGAGCTATTCGAAAAACAAGATCAGTCATACCGTGATGAAGTACTTCCTGTTGATGTAAGAAACCGGATTTCAGTTGAAGCAGCTGCTACTTTCGGATGGCACAAATGGGTTGGCAGCGAAGGCGTTGTTATTGGTATTGACCGTTTCGGTGAATCCGCTCCATTTGAGCAGGTTTACGAGCATCTGGGAATTACTGTTAAGCGGATTGTTGAAGAAGGAGTAAAACTCGCCGGTTAATTCAATACTTTAATAACCTTAAAATCTAAAAAACGGAGTTCTGCTCCGTTTTTTATTGGTGGACTATATATTTTTTAGGGTAAACGTTAGGTGACTTACAATCTTCAAACGGAGCTCTGCTCCGTTTAACTTTGATCCGTTTAATCCGATCTGATAGAGAGCTCTGCTCTAATTCAATTTTACTTAGAAATCTACTAAGTAATTTTTTTTATCGGTTCAATTTTATGAACGGTAGTAAAGGTGATATCATCCAGTGGTTTTTCATCACCAATGAAAGATTCGATTGAAGACTGAATTTTTTGGGAGATTGTTTTAGAGTGAAGAGAGCCATAGATGGATAATAGACCATCAAGCCGATCTATACCGTACTCTTCTCCTTTATCATTTCGGGCTTCTGTTAGCCCATCGGTATAAAAGAGAATACTGTCACCTTTTTCAAACTGGAACTTCTTCTCTACCATTTTCTTTTTAAGCATTGATGTTGTGGTCATACCTAATGCAAATCCGTCAGTTTTGAGCTGAAATGTCGCATCCATATTGCGGCTGTAAAATATTGGCTGGTTGTGACCCGCCCGCGCAAATGTAAAGTGATTTTCATCGACCGGAAAAAAAGCTGCACAAGCTGTTACAAATGTCTTATCCGATTTATTTGATTTGATGTATTCATTTAACTCCAGAAAAAGCTCTTTAGGGGATGGATGTAATTTGTTGATTAGCAAATGAACCAAAGCCTGAATTCTCACCATATATAAAGCAGCGCTCATGCCTTTCCCTGAAACGTCCGCAATGATCACATACGTGCCTTGCTCGGTATTGATCACATCAACATAGTCACCCCCGACTTCCTGGGCTGTAGCGGCAAATGAGTAGGTTTCAATGGAGTCTCGCTTCACACTGGAGGCCGGAAGAAGACTAAGCTGAATATCGCGTGCAAAATTTAGCTCCTGCTGGACATCTGACTTTTCAAGCAGTTCAATCATCAGAATCACCAGCATTGCTACAAAAGAGATCGGTAAAAGGAGAGGGTGATAGATAACACCGGCTAATCCTATAAGTGAGAATAAGTAGTAGGTTACAAACAGAACTAATGAAATGCCAAACACAAGGCGTCTTACGGGATTAAGGCGTTTGGTCAATGCACCAAGCACACTTAGAAATTTTTGGAAAGCAGGGATTTCATCCTCTGCTATCTTGGGATTTTGTTCCCTGATAGCATCTTTATAGAGTTTCTTAAGCCTGTCGGAATCCGCATGCAATTCTTTTCCGAGCTGTTGAGAGCTCATACCGGAAACATACTCGCGATAAAATGATTTTGTCTCGTTTTTTAAACCCATAACCTTTGTTTAGTTACTGTGGCAATACGGAGTAGAATCAGAAAAGTTACTATTCAATTATCCACTAGTAAGATGATCAAACCGTAAGAGAGAAACTACAGCAGAAATTCCTCACTCGATCTGTAAACAGTTGCCTTCATTATTGCCAATAATTCATCTGACGAGTTTGTGATCTTGCATTCAAACACACCGGTTTTGTGTGTTAGATTGATACATTTCGATGAGGCAATTAACCGGCTTCCGGTAGTACTTTTTTTTGTGAAGGAGATGGAATTATCCAGCGCCAAAGCGACCCTTCCGTAGGTTGCCGCTGAGAAAGCAAGGGCAGTATCAGCAAGTGAAAACAGAATTCCTCCATGGGTAACTTCAAATCCGTTCAGCATCTCATCCCTGACTGTGCAGCTTACTTTGCAAAACCCCTCTTTTACATCTTCAATCTCTACACCTATCCACTGACTGAATGGGTCGTTATTTAAAAGATGCTGTACAATTTTTGATGGATCGGCTTGATCTGATTTATCCATAGAATGTTTCATCATTTCTGACTTTACGTTTCAGCAGTGGGTTGGGGCGGTAGCGATCTTCGCGGTACTCAACCTGTAAAGTACTCATCCAGTCTAAAACAACGGATGGACTCAGGTCATCTGCCCATTTTAAAAGCCCTTTGGGATAATTCACACCATTTGTCATGGCAAGGTCCACATCCTCGATAGTAGCCACATTCATAAATACGGCATCACACGCCTCATTAATCAGCATAGCGAGTATACGATTAAGAATTTTTTTACCAAGTTGTTTGTCCTTATTCGGGGCTGGGTTTTCAGCATTTTTACCATATTGGTAGAAACCGATTCCTGATTTTCTTCCCAAACGGCCGGCTTCTACCAACCGCTTTTGAGCAAATGATGGTTTGAATCGCGGATCGTAGTAAAACTCCTTAAACACTGTTTCCGTTACCTTGTAATTAACATCATGACCGATCAGATCCATCAATTCAAACGGACCCATTTTGAATCCGCCAATCTCCTTCATAGCCCAGTCAATCGTTGCAGCATCAGCAACACCTTCTTCCAGTATTCGAAGGGCTTCACCGTAAAAGGGTCTGGCTACGCGATTTACAATAAATCCGGGTGTATCGGATGCCAAAACAGTTGTTTTTTTCCAGCTGTCAATGAGTACTCGTGCATCTTTTTGCACAGTTTGGTCCGTCGATATCCCCGGAATAATTTCGACCAATTTCATAAGTGGGGCGGGGTTAAAGAAGTGGATTCCCAGAAAGCGCTCGGGTGCTTCTAAACTTGATGATATGGAAGCAATAGAGAGGGAAGAAGTGTTGGTTGCCAGTACACAACCTTTAGGTACAATGGCTTCCAGGCGGGCAAACTGATCTTGTTTTATCTGCAGATCTTCGATAATAGCTTCTAAAACGATCCCACAATTTTTAAAATCAGTAAGGTGATCCACAAAATGTATTCGAGACAAGATACCATCAACCTCATCCTGACTCATTCTCTCTTTTTCAACCTGACGATTGAGGATTTTGACAAGACCTTCCTCTGATTTCTTTAACTGATCGGGAAATGCATCAAAAAGATAAACTTCATGTCCAAATGTTGATGCGATTTGCGCGATTCCGCTGCCCATTGTTCCTGCTCCAACAATTCCTACCGTAGTATTTTTATCCAAACTCATCCGTTAATTTTTAATTCATCTGTTTGCGATCTGAAAATAAGCAATCGAAAGGCAAAACCCATGTATTGAAAAGTTGAGAAATAATTGATATCATTATGATATCACATATAAATAATAATTTAGTAATGCCAAATATTCTTATACGAAATATCGAGAAGGAAACCCTTGATCGGTTGAAGGCACAAGCAAAAAATAATAACCGATCATTGCAGGATGAGTTAAAGGAATTGTTAGAAATGTATTCCGGTGCAAAACAAGATAAGGCTATTGAAATGGTTCAAGAGTTTCAAAGAGAGTATAAGAAGTCCGGTAAGGAATTCCCGGATAGCAGTGAAGAAATCAGTAAAGACAGGCAGCGATAGTGAATGTTGTAGACACATCGGTAGTCACTAAGTGGTTTTTTAGAGAACCGGGTTCGGATATCGCTGTAAGGCTATTAGAAAATGAGAGATCTTTTTTTGCGCCTGATTATCTAAGAATTGAATTCTCATCAAATATCACGAAGAAGGTAAGGGCGGGATATTTAACAGTAAATGATGGAAGGGATAGAAGAAATGATTTTGAAAAACTAGGCTTGTATTTTGAACTCTATAACGAGTTAGAAGGACTGGCATTCGAGCTTTCTACACAATATCCCATCACCTATTATGATGCACTTTTTGTGGCTTTGGCTTTTCGTGAACGGGCTGTTCTTTATACGTTTGAAAAAAGGTTAAAAAGAAGTGTTAAAGGCACGGAACTTGATTCTCTTATATTGATTCCTGATTAGCAATACTGTTAAGCCAGGCATAGACCCGTGAGGTTTTTAAAAACCTCACGGGTCTTTTTTAAACCGACGCTGACAGAAACCCGGAAAAAGCACCGGGAATGCAGTCAGGTCTTTTTATTTCAACAAAACTACTTCCCTTTATACTCCGGTTTTCTTTTCTCTAA
>PWFZ01000295.1 GCA_003555185.1 Balneolaceae bacterium
ACTTTAGTATCCGCCGGTGCCTGAGTCGCTTTAAGTAGGTGCCAGATCATCTCCATTATTCATTACCCATTTAAAGAATAAGATATTCAATAAATGGATATCCTCTGAAACATATGAGAGTTGTGCGATTGGCTTGACAACCAGTTCGGGACACCCTTAAGTAATACCGCGACTCTTGCAGGAGACCGGAAAAGCACCGGCAACAACCAAACAACCTGCCAGAGCACGAAGCAGGGCGGAGTTCCTGGCAGAGTTGTGCGATTGGCTTGACAACCAATTCGGGATACTCCTTTGTAACACCGCGACTCTTGCAGGAGACCGGAAAAGCACCGGCCACAACTAAACAACCTGCCAGAGCACGAAGCAGCGCGGAGTTCCTGGCAGAGTTGTGCGATTGGCTTGACAACCAGTTCGGGACACCCTTAAGTAATACCGCGACTCTTGCAGGAGACCGGAAAAGCACCGGCCACTCTGCCAGGACGCTTATTTATCACCGGTCCCCAAAAGCTTCCAACCAATCCAGAGTGTTCCGCCAACAATGGCTGCGGTTGCCACAAATGGCAGGCCAAAATAGATGGCAAATAGTGCCCCGCCCCAGGTTGGACCGATCATCCGCCCAAGACCTGACATCCCCTGAGCTGTTCCCATTACGGCACCCACATGCTCTTCATCCGCTTCCTGAGAAATTAGGCTGGTTATAGTTGGAGTATTCAGGCTTTTCCCAACGGCCATTAGACAGAGCGCCAGGGCGAGTTGAGTCATGGAGCTGGCAAATGGAATGGCAGCAAGGCCCATAATCATCAAAAAGTTTCCGGTAAGAAATAGTTTTTCTTCAGAGAACTTTTTGGTGAGTGATTTGATGAGGAATCCCTGTATAATGACCGCCACTATACCAATGTAGAAAAACTGAATTCCAACCTGTTCGGCCGTCATGTTTAATTCCTGTTCGGCAAAAAGCGGAAATGCACTGTAAAGACTCGATTCCCCAAACGATAAAAGGAAAAATCCGATAATAAGCGGAATCAAGAACCCACGGGATCTAACCGTTTTTTGTTGCGATAGTTGCCGCCAGAATCGTGGTGTAAAAACACTGGGGCGGCTCAACCCTTTTGGCCTGTCCTTGCTTGTGTCTACTGTTTCGGGAAGCTTAAAGTACACCATCAAAAAGCTGCAGAAAGAGAGAGCAGCAGCGAAAAATCCGGGCAGGGCAAATTTGTTTTCACGCATCCAATCGGCAAATTCCACAAATCCGATACCGGCAACAAAATCGTGGAAAGAGGAGTGAATCAGCAGTGTGGCTGATGCCGGTCCTACGACAAATCCAATTCCGAAAGCGGCACCAATCAACCCCATCCCCTTGGCGCGGTTCTCTTTGTCGGTTATATCCGCAATATAAGCCTGGGCTGTAGAGATATTTCCACCCATTACGCCGGCAATAATACGTGAAAAGAAAAGAACTCCCAGCGACTCGGCCAGTCCAAAAATAATGTAGGCAAGGACGGCACCAAATGTACTTAAAAGCATGATTGGGCGGCGCCCAATCCGATCGGATAAACTCCCCCAGATCGGAGAAAAAATGAGCTGCATGAACGAATAAACACTGTATAAGAGGCCAATAGTTACAGCTGAAGCCGCAAATTCCTTAGCATAAAAAGGAAGCAGCGGCAGCACTATGCCGAACCCGAGAAGGTCGATCATTACCACTAAAAATACAGTTGCCAGTGCCGGTTTATTCATAGAGCGTCATTATTGGAAAGGGCGAAATATAGGCGCTTTGCATAAACATACCATGAAGAGACTCAGATTTTTTGATTTTCTTACTGATGTGATCAAATCAACCTAAATGCAACATCGTTGAACAGTTCGATTTACTTATCTGATTGATAATCCGTATTTTCAGGCTTGTAAAAGATGCGGACAATCGTGATAAAGCGGTCCGGATAATTAACCGTTAAAAATTTTAAGACAGAACCGATGGCTAAAGAATTTGATGTATGTGTAATTGGAACAGGACCCGGTGGATATGTAGCGGCAATTCGCGCGGCTCAATTGGGCTTTAAAACAGCAGTTGTAGAGAAGAGATTTTTAGGAGGCGTTTGCCTTAATATTGGCTGTATTCCCACCAAAGCCCTGCTTCGTTCTGCAGAGGTTTATGAATCAATCGCCCACGCATCAGACTATGGCGTGGATGTAAAAGATTTTTCCGCAAACTTTGACGGCATGGTAAAACGAAGCCGAAAAGTTGCCGACAAAATGAGCAAAGGCGTTCAGTTTCTGATGAAAGCCAACAAAATTGAAGTACTGAACGGAACCGGAGTATTTAAATCCGACAAAGAACTTTCTGTTCAGGACGATAAAGGGAAAGAGACCGAAACGGTAAAAGCCAAGAAGTTTATAATTGCTACCGGTGCCCGGCCAATCCAGCTTCCCAATATCAAAATTGACGGGAAATTGGTGATCGACTCCGAACGTGCCATGCAGCTCGAAAAGCAGCCTAAAAAGATTTTAATTATCGGCGCCGGCGCAATCGGTGTTGAATTTGCATACTTCTACAATACTATCGGTACAGAAGTAACATTAGTTGAACTGCAGGATCGATTGGTTCCTGTTGAAGATGCGGATGTAGGCAAAGAGCTGGGCAAGATCTACAAGAAAAAAGGTATGAATGTCCTAACCAGCAGCTCCGTTGAGAAAGTGGAGAAGAAAGGAAAAGGCGTGAAAGTGACGGTCAAAACTAAGAATGGCAAAGAAGAGATTGAAGTAGACGTTGTTCTTTCTGCTGTTGGCGTAACCGGAAACGTTGAAAATCTGGGTCTTGACAAAGCCGGCGTTAAGCACGAAAGAGGCGCCATTAAAGTGGATCGGTCGACCTACAAAACTGACGCGGATAACATTTACGCAATTGGTGATGTAATTGGCGCTCCCTGGTTGGCACACAAAGCATCGCATGAAGCTACCGTTTGTGTTGAGCAGCTTGCCGGTGAAAATCCTATCCCAATCAAATACGATAACATCCCGGGTTGTACATACTGCGAACCTCAGGTTGCATCCGTTGGTTTAACAGAAGCACAGGCAAAAGAGGAAGGATACGATATCAAAGTTGGTAAATTCCCATTCTCTGCCAGCGGTAAAGCCGCCGGACTCGGTCACGAAGAGGGCTTTGTAAAGGTCATCTTTGATGAGAAGTATGGCGAATGGCTGGGCTGCCACATGATTGGCTCCCACGTAACCGAATTAATCGCTGAAGCTGTTGTAGCTCGTGATCTGGAAACAACCGGACACGAAATTATCAGCGCCGTGCATCCTCACCCAACAATGAGTGAAGCGGTAATGGAAGCAGCTGCTGAAGCTTATGGCGAAGGCGTACACTTAGGGTCAAAACCTAAAAAAAAGTGATCGCGGATTAAGCGGATTTTACGATTTCGCAGATTTTAAAAAGGCGGGCTTGTGCCCGCCTTTTTTGTTTCTTCGATTATTCGTTTTAATCAAAGAACCTCTTTTCCCTGATTTTGGTTATCTTTCTACTATGAACAGACTATTAGATGTTTATGATTTAAGACTCACCCCCTACCGCGAAGCGTGGGAGATTCAGAGATCGGCACAAAAAGAACTAATTGACCAAAAACTGGCTCTGCGGGAAAATCCTGATCTCGGAAAACCCGTCCCCGACTCTCTCTATTTTGTGGAGCATCCCCATGTTTATACGCTAGGCAAAAGCGGAAATGCTGCCAACATGCTGAAAGGCCTTGCCGAACTGACGCAGATTGACGCGGAATTCATCGAAAATGACCGTGGTGGAGACATTACCTACCATGGTCCCGGTCAAATAGTAGGCTACCCCATTATAGATCTGGACCGCCATTTTACCGATGTCCATAAATATTTGCGCTATCTGGAAGAGGTCATCATAAAAACCTGTGCAGATTACGGTATAGAAGCCGGTCGAATTGAAGGCCTGACCGGCGTTTGGGTGGGAGATCAAAAAATTTGCGCCATGGGTATTCGTTGTTCGCGATGGGTGACCATGCATGGGTTTGCACTGAATGTTAATACCGATCTTAGCTATTTCAATCACATTATCCCCTGCGGTATTCAGGATAAAAAAGTGACGAGTCTCTCTCAGCTGCTTGACCGAAAAGTTGAGGAATCAGATGTAAAAAAGAAGATCACAAAACACTTTGGTGAGCAGTTTAGTCTTAAACCTGAAGCGAAAGCATTTGAAGCTAAAAATCAAACTGCATCAAACACATAATTGATCCCGGAGAGGGTAACACCTTTCCAAAATTCACACTATCTTAAGGAATTCGAGTTAGTTTACGATTCGAACAATAAAAAATGAGTTATGATTAAAGAATTAGACGTACTGGACAAATCCACTCCCGGAGAACGACGGCCCGATTGGCTGCGTGTGAAACTTCCATCAGGAGAAAAGTTTAAAGAAGTTTCTAAAACCATTCGGGATAACAACCTGAATACGGTTTGTTCGGAAGCTCGATGCCCAAATATGGGTGAGTGCTGGGGAGCCGGTACTGCTACATTCATGATTTTAGGGGACGTTTGCACCCGATCATGCGCATTTTGTGCCATTAAAACAGGGAGGCCAGTGCAGGGGCTCGATTGGGATGAGCCAAGGCGCGTTGCCGACGCTGCATCAAAAATGAAATTAAAGCATGTTGTACTAACATCGGTAAATCGTGATGAGCGAAAAGATGGCGGTGCTCCAATTTTTGCAGAGTGCCATAAAGTAATACGAGAAATGATTGATGGGGTAACCATCGAATCTCTTATTCCTGATTTTCGTGGCGTTTGGGAAGCACTGCAAACCGTAATCGATACTCCGCCTGATGTACTGAGTCACAATCTTGAAACCGTTCCCCGCCTGTACAGATCTGTGCGCCCACAGGCTAAGTACGAACGATCTTTAGAATTACTCAAACGAGTTAAAGCCCAGGGCGTTCGTTCAAAAACCGGAATCATGGTTGGTCTCGGCGAAACCCGCGAAGAGGTAATTCAGCTGATGCAGGACTGTGTAGATCATGATGTTGACGTGCTAACTATTGGTCAATATATGCAGCCAACCAAAATGCACCACCCCGTTGTTGAGTGGGTTCACCCCGACCAGTTTGCTGAGTACAAGGAAATCGGCGAAAAGCTTGGGCTCGAACATGTGGAAAGCGGGCCTCTGGTACGGTCTTCCTATCACGCTGAGCGCCACGTATAAAAAAGAATCCCGGGCTCGATTCCTCTGTACCAATTTGTTATCATTGGTGGAATCAAAATCTTAATTGGAAACGCTTCCAATGGCTTCAGTCCTTGCTGTATTCTTACTTTGCTATTTAATAGGTTCTATACCCAGCTCGCTCTGGTATGGGAAATTGATACGTAAAATTGATATTCGCAAACACGGTAGTGGAAACGCCGGCGCTACTAATACATTTAGAATTTTAGGCTGGAAAGCAGGTTCCATTGTTCTGTTGTTCGATTTTGGAAAAGGACTGATTTGCACTCTTTTTGTAAGTCAGCTTGCATACAGTATAGGCAGCGGACCCGTCACTTTTTATGAGGGTTGGGATACTCATGCAATGCTACTTATTCTTGCGGGAGTCGGTGCAGTAGTTGGACACATGTTTCCTGTTTATGCTAAATTTAAAGGAGGCAAAGGTGCTGCCACTGCCTGCGGAATGCTATATGGAATTGAGCCAATTTCAATAAGTATTACATTGGCTATTTTCCTAATCACGATGTTTGCTACCCGCTATGTGTCTCTGGCTTCAATTATTGGCTCGTTCATATATCCATTTTCACAAATAATATTACGATATGGATTCGGTTATGAAATTGATGGAAGTATTATCATTTTCAGCAGCGTTATTGCTATAGGAATTATTATTAAACACAAAGGAAATATCAGTCGCTTGTTAGAGGGTAACGAAAATAGAATAAGATCATTTAAACCCTCCAAAGGGCGACTTAACGAGAATCAAACATCATCGTGAAAAAAGTAAGTATCATTGGGGCAGGTAGTTTCGGAACAGCATTGGCAATTGTTTTAGGTCAGGGCGGTTACCCTGTTACATTATGGGCCCGCGAAAAAGAAGTTGTTGACGGCATTAATACAACAAGGAAAAATCCGTCTTATATATCTAATGTAGAACTCCCGGAGTCAATAACTGCATCAGTCAGTATTGAAGATACTGTTCTAAATTCTGACATGGTCCTGTTTGCCACGCCCACCCATGCCCTCAGAGATGTAGCAAAAACCGTTAAACCATACCTTACAGGTAAAGAAATTATTGTAACGGTCTCTAAAGGAATTGAGAAAGATACATTCATGACACCTTCAGAGATCCTTGTGTCTGTATTGAACGGAAAAACTCTCGAAGACCAAATAGGAGTACTTTCCGGGCCCAGTCACGCAGAAGAAGTAAGCACTTTTAAGCCTACTACTGTAGTTGCAGCTGCAAATTCAAAGAGAGTTGCACGTATCATTCAGGAAACCTTTATGACACCCATGTTCAGGGTTTATATAAATCATGACATCGTGGGCGTCGAAATCGGTGCAGCATTAAAGAATATTATGGCTATTGCCGCCGGTATTGTCGATGGCGCAGAATTGGGTGATAACGCAAAAGCCGCTCTCATCACACGCGGTCTCCATGAAATGAAACGCATGGGATTGTCCATGGGTGCATCACAAGATACATTTTCCGGCCTGACCGGAATGGGAGACTTAATTGTTACTTGTACCAGTGAACACAGCAGGAACCGTTTTGTTGGATATAGTATTGGAAGCGGCAAAAAGCTTGATGAAATTATTTCGGGAATGAATATGGTTGCCGAAGGGGTTAAAACAACAGATTCTGTTTATCAGTGGGCGAAACAAAATAACGTTGAAATGCCTATTACTAAAGCAGTCCATAAAGTTCTGTTTGAAGATATCGACCCTAAGGACGCACTATATGATCTAATGACACGTAATCCTAAGGAAGAGAAAATGATTTGATGATCACAATCGTTTTCTGCGATATGCTGATCTTAAATTAAATTCGTTGACTATTATGAAGTTGCCAAATGGTGAAATTGTCATTTCGGAAATGTCTCCCTACGACTTGCGAAATCTGATTCAAACTGGCGAAGGAACATTTCTTGAATTCAAACGCACAGTACCCACACCCGAAAAAATTGCTCGTGAAATCTCCGCCTTTGCTAACTCTAAAGGCGGAACCATACTTATTGGTGTAGATGATAATCTGACAATTGTAGGGGTAAATGAATATTTTGAGGAAGAGTTTTTACTCCTGAAAGCAGCCAATGATTGCTGTGTACCTCCGGTTCCCATAGAAATTGAGCTTATTCACATCGACGGCTTAGAAGTGCTTATCGTTCGTGTTCCGGAATCGGGTACTAAACCGATCTACAACAAAAACAAACGTAAACGCAGGGTGTATGTTCGTAGAAAAGACTCGAGTGTACTTGCCAGTGATGAAGTCACTGAAGTTCTAAAGCAGACTTACTCAGGTCAAGGAGTCACATTCGAGTATGGTAAAAACGAACAGATTTTATTCCGGTATTTAAATGAATATGGTGAAATAACCGTCTCCGGATTCGCTAATTTAATCAATCAAACCAGTTATAGAGCCTCGAAAATTTTGGTTAACTTAGTGAGTGCGGGAATTCTGAATCTTTTCACTAAAGATGAAGTTGATTATTACACGTTTTCCCACCGAACCAAATAGTAAAAAGTAACAATGGCAGTTAAAGACGAAAATTTAGATGATGTAATCTCATCATTAATTGACATCGAACCGGAAGATTCTGATGAATCTAAAGGAATGCCCGGTTTTCCGGAAGTATCCGGTGAAGTAAGCGACGACCCTATAAACCTTACAGAAAGGGCAGCGCGTCAAATCAATAAAATCAAAGGGAAAGAAAACCTTGGTGATGACTTATACCTTCGTGTAGCTGTTGAAGGTGGCGGTTGCTCCGGTCTGAGCTATAAACTTGGATTTGATATTCGCACCGATGAAGACAATCTGTACGAGTGCAAAGGGATTGAAGTGGTGGTAGATCCAAAACATATTATGTATCTGGATGGAATTGAGATCGACTATCCTGATGGTTTGGACGCCCGTGGATTCACGTTCGAAAACCCAAATGCAAGTGAAGCATGCGGTTGCGGAACGTCCTTTGCGGTTTGATTGACACGTCTGAGTTTCTTTCAAATTAGTTCGATAAACCGCTCTTCTTGCCCGGCTTTCGAGTCAATGTTGCAGGAGTTCAAATTTTGCAGTTCAGCGTATTCATCAAAAATTGCACTCATCTGAAGAATTTAGCTTTTCTAACTTAATCTTCAGAGGGATTTGCCACGAAGTCACGACGGCACTAAGATTCACGAAGAGGCTTAGTGTCCTCGTGGTGAAATAAAGGGGACTTTTGGGCCCAATTCAGTGAGACTTGACAGGTTTTCCAAAACCTGTCAGGTCTTGATCAATCACACTATTCAGTTTAATTTCGCTTTCGCTGTTTTAACTATTTGATGTATTTCACTTTCCGAGACGGTAAGACGGCTCCCGCAATAATGGCACACTACTTCCTGACTCTCGCCCTCCATATCTTTTAACTCCTCATAGCTAAGCATGGAAAGTGCATTCTTAAACTTTTTGGGAGAACACCTGCAGAAAAAATCCACCGGCTGACGATCCAATTCTTTTACCTCAAAAGGCTTTGCTGCAAGATGCATGATATCATCTATATATTTTTCATCCTCCAGCAAATCGGCAATTGGCGGCAGTTCCGATACAGTTTCTTGTAGTGCCGCCATGGGGTCTTCTTCCGCCTCTGGCATACGCTGTATAAGTAACCCGCCGGATTGTTTAACATTCCCGTCATCATCCAATGACACATCAAGTAATACTGCAGAAAGCACTTGCTCTGACTGAGCCAAAAAATGAGCAACATCAGAAATGATGTCACCTTTCACCAACTGTATGGTGCTGGTTCTGGGTTCCGCCTCGTTGTAAAGAATCTTTGAAACAGTGAGCAGCCCTATTCCTAATCCGTCACTAATCTCCACTTCAGGGTGCTTGTAGTCGAGAACTGCTTTGGGATGCTGAACATACCCACGCATTTCTCCCACTCTATTAGCTTCGGCAGATATAATTCCCACAGGACCGTTTCCCTCGAAACGCATTTTTATCCTCTCCTCTCCTTTCAACTCCGATGCCAAAAGCATGGCTGAAGTCATGGCACGACCCAAAAGAACTGTATTTAATAGTGAGAGCTTGTGATTCTCTTTGGCTGTCTGAATTACATCCGTAGTTTTTACCACGCTGATTTTAAACTGTCCTTTTACATCGATCCCTTTTATGAGTCGATCTTTGAACTGAAAACTTTTTAAAGACATCTGAACTGTACTTAAATTTGTTCTAAAACTGATTGAGGGGGATGTTTATGAATACACCCCAAATTTTTCACACCAACCGGCGGAAAACTTATTCTTTGTATAACGAGCTCAATACTATAACAAATAGATGAGCTGTTTGCGTTTACAAAAATAAAGAGAATTTGAGTCACATCAACACAATCATTTCCCCAATTAATATACCTTAAATAATAAAGGCTGTCGGATTAGGACAGCCTTTATTTGGCAGAAATTCATCAAACAGAATCAGATTTAGCTCATCTTCTGTCGCGCTTAAACATCTCCCCCATTCTGCCTGAATAATTACTTTGTGATGTGTACACATTCTGAATAGAACCAATACTATTTATTCTCTCTTCAGCCAATTTGTTGGATGCCGCCACGGTGGTAATG
>PWFZ01000142.1 GCA_003555185.1 Balneolaceae bacterium
TGATTTTTGATGGCTCTATTGATAGCCATTGCGCCACCACTGCCGCCAAGGATCAATAAAACAGGCTTTTCACTATCGAAATCAAATGTTTTTACAGCATCTGTCTTATTTGTCAGTTTCAGTTCACTTCTAACCGGATTACCTGTAAGTGTGATTTTGTCGGCAGGAAAAAACTCTTCTGCTGCTTCAAATGCCGTGAAAATTCTTTCTGCTTTATTGGCAAGTAGGCGGTTAGTCACACCTGGATAACTGTTCTGCTCCTGAAGTACTACCGGAATCCCCATTTTCTGGGCAACCCAGCCAACAGGCCCGGCTGCAAATCCGCCACAAGCCACAATTATATTCGGCTTAAATCGCCGTAATATGGCATAGCTCTGAATGAGGCTGGTTAAGAGCTTAATTGGAAACAATAGATTTTGTGGTGTCAATCTTCTGTGAAAACCGCTTATCCAAACGCTTTTAATTTCATAGCCTGCTTTTGGAACGGTTTTCCACTCCATTCTATCGCGGGTTCCCACAAAAAGAATTTTCGCATCGGGCTCCTTTACCACAATAGCATCCGCAATAGATATCGCAGGGTAGACGTGTCCCCCCGTACCGCCGGCAGCAAGCAGAATCCGGATAGGATCTGTTGTAGTACTGCTTTTGGTTGATATGTTTTTTGCGGTACTCATTATCCTATATAAAATTCTTTAGAATTACGGCTGTTCTTCGAAATATTCATTAACAGTCCGATCATAATTCCGGCAAAAAGCATGCTTGTTCCGCCATAGCTGATAAACGGCATAGGAAGGCCGGTAACCGGAAATAATCCAACGGCCACGGCTGCATTTACAAATCCATAGAGGGTAATCATTAACGTTGCCCCGACTGCTAAAAGAGTTCCAAGCAGATCGCGTGCATTTCGGGCTATGAATGCGAATCCACGAAACAGGATTAATACATACACCAGTATTACGGCAAAGGACCCCATCATTCCGTACTCCTCAGCGATTATCGCGAAAATAAAGTCATTGTAAGGAGCGGGAAGAAAGTCACGCTGTGTGCTTTTCCCAACACCTACTCCAAAAAGCTGTCCCTGGGCAACCGCGATATGTGCCTGCTGTGCCTGATAACCGGCGGCTGACTCAAAATTTGTATTGTTGATATCTGTAATTTGATTTACATACTGAACAACACGGCTCTGCCTTTGTTCAGTGCTCATAATCAGTGCCGTTCCGCCAATCAAGCCTATAAAAACAATAGCGGAAATCTGAAGAACACTCATTCGACCCACAAACATTAAAAACAGGGAAATTGCCATGAGCAGTGCCGCACTACTGAAATCTTCCAGTGCGATAAGTAAACAGGTAATTGAAACCCAAATCATAATGGGCAAAAATGAACGCTTGAAATCTTTGATATAATCCTGTTTCTCGCTTATCAGAACCGAAAGGTGAATAATCAGGGCGACGGCTGCAAAAGAGGAGGGCTGAAAAGAAAATCCTCCGATGGAGAGGGATCGTTTAGCTCCGAATACCATGTCTCCGTACACCATCACAGCAATCAACAGCAACCAGCTTATCAATACGGCAAAGCGGCTAAACTTTGCCAGATTGGCATAGTCAATTTTGGATACAATCAACATCACAAAAAAGGCAATCCCCAATTTGAAAATATGACCGGTGACTAACGATCCTGCACTGGTGCCATGTCCCTGCGCAAAATATGCGATGGAGGAGTAGACAGCCAGAGAGCCGAACATCATCAGAAAAATAACCGATACAAGAAGTACGCGATCGCTTTTCCGGCCTTTGGTTTCCACTTCGTTGGGTGATGTGCCCAGAATGGAATTGATGTCGCTATTTGAGGATGTATAGATCAAATTATTATAGTTCGATTACTGCTTGTTTGAATTGATTTCCACGATCTTCATAATTTTCGAACATATCGAATGATGAACATGCAGGGCTGAGTAGTACAATTTCGCCTCGTTTTGCCTGATTTCGTGCTGCTTTAACGGCGTGTTTTAATGTGTCTGCTTCAATTAAGTGAGGGACAACTCCTTCGAGCTGTGTTTTGATATTCTGCTTTGCCTCACCAATTGAAACCACAGTGTGGACTTTTTCCCGAATCTGATCTTCTAATTCCAGATACTTATTTCCTTTATCCCGTCCACCTAAAATGAGGACGATCGGCATTTCAAAACTATCTAAAGCGTACCAAACGGCATTGATGTTTGTGGCTTTGCTGTCGTTGATGTAACGTACTCCATCGAGTAACCGAACAGTTTCAAGCCGGTGGGAAACCCCTTCAAATTCTTGTAAACTTTCGCGCAGACTCTCCTTTTTTATTTCTGATGCCCGAGCTGCTAAAGCAGTAGCCATTCCGTTTTTAAGATTATGCCTTCCCGGTAGTCCTATTTCGCCTATTTGCATAAGGATCTCCTCTTTATTGTTGATTTTAAAAATCAGTTCGTTATTACGAATAAATACACCTTGCTCCACTTCGTTTTCTGTTGAGAAAGCGAGTAATTTTGGAGCGTTTTTCCTTTCAGAAATGGATTTTGCATGCTCACGTAAAACCGAATCATCCGCATTGTAAATAAACCAGTCTTCGTCGGTCTGATTGGATGTGATCTTCAGTTTTGACTGTGCATACTTCTCAAAATCATTGTTGTAGCGATCTAAGTGATCTGGTGAGATATTTAAAATCGCGCTTACATGTGGCCGAAACGTATCAATATGATCCAGTTGAAAACTGCTGATTTCTAAAAGTGCTTCTCTGTTTTCTTCTGTTTGATCAACAACTTCGGAAAATGCAGTTCCTACATTACCTGCCAATACAAATTTTCTGTCAGCTTTTTTCCATGTGTCGGCCATCCAGTTCACAACGGTTGTTTTGCCATTGCTACCGGTAATTGCCACAATGGGGCTTTTATTAAACCAGCTGGCAACTTCAATTTCAGAATAAACTGATTTTCCCGCATTCAGATACGTCTGAGCAATGGCAGAGGTTGTAGGGACTCCGGGGCTCAGTACCAAGAATTCACCTTCTTCAGCTTTTTCGGTGTGCTTATTTTCCTCGTATGCAATAGAATGATCAACAAGACGCTTTGCGAGATCCGGTTTGATTGAACCGAAGTCGGTAACAAACACACTGCCACCCTGCTTTTTGATCAACAAAGCAACAGCAATCCCACTACGGGCAGCTCCTGCAACAACGATATGTTTGTTGTTTAGATTGATCATCGGATTTTTAGCGTTAGAAGGCTGATAATTCCAAGCAAAATGGCAATGATCCAGAATCGTACAACAATTTTGGACTCAGGCCATCCTTTTTTCTCAAAATGGTGGTGGATAGGTGTCATCAAAAACACACGACGTCCTTCACCGTATTTACGTTTCGTGTACTTGAAATAAGTCGTTTGAATGATGACGGATAGTGTCTCCACAAAAAAGATTCCGCAAATGATAGGGAGCAGAAGCTCTTTATGAATCATGAGTGCCAGTGCACCCAGTGCACCGCCAATGGCGAGTGATCCTGTATCACCCATAAATACTGATGCGGGATGAGTGTTATGCCATAAAAAGCCAAGACAAGCACCTACAAGTGAAGCTGCAAAAATTGTGAGCTCTCCGGAACCCGGGAGGTACATAATGTCGAGAAAATTGGAAAAATCAACCCGACCGGATACATAAGCAAAGATTCCTAAAATGATTCCTGCTATAGCTGATGTTCCCGCGGCAAGTCCATCCAGACCATCGGTTAAATTGGCTGCATTACTAACGGCGGTGATTACAAAAATGACAACCGGGATATAGATAATCCAGCCATATGTTTCACTGAAAAAGGCGTAGTCAATATTCACGTCTTTTAGGAATGGCACTGTAGAAAGAGTATTAAATTCCTGAAAGGCGGGCCACCAGTAGAGCAGAGCTCCAATTATGAGTCCCACAGTAACCTGACCCGCAATTTTAAACCATCCCTGAAGTCCGGATTTATCTTTCTTTACAACTTTAATGTAATCATCAATAAAGCCAACTGACCCCAAAACAACCATGACAAACACAATCATCCAGGTATAAATATTGGTTAGATCCATCCATAGAAGAGCAGGGATCACTGTTGCCAGTATAATAATGACTCCCCCCATAGTTGGAGTTTTTGCCTTACTTAAATGGCTATCGAGACCGATATCGTCCCGGATAGTCTCTTGTAACTGCATTCTTTTAAGCCATTTTATAATACTCTGTCCAATTAAAAGACTGATAATTAGTGCAGTAGCAGCAGCAAAAGCGGTGCGGGTAGTGATAAAATCGAATGCACCAAAACCCGGAATGTTGAACAGATCATCAAGCCAATCAAATAGAGCGTATAACATTAAGCTACCTCACTATTTTCGGGGTGGCCATTGATGGTTTTAAGAGCTTCACGGGCTATTTCCCGATCATCAAAATGATGTCTTTTGCCATGGACTTCCTGATAAGTTTCATGACCTTTTCCGGCAATGAGGATAATAGAATTAGTATCTGCTTCTATTATCACGTTTTCGATAGCGTCTTTTCGTGATGTTACCGACGAAACCTTTGTGAGATCGGTGAATCCCATGAAAATGTCTTTGATAATAGCTTCAGGATCCTCAGTTCTTGGGTTATCGGATGTCACCATAATGGAATCGCCATACTTTTCAGCGATTTTTGCCATTTCGGGGCGTTTTGATTTATCGCGATCACCGCCGCAGCCAAATAAAATGATCAGTTTTTGATCAGATTTTTTTAGATCACTAAGTGTCTTGGACACATTTTCAAGGGCATCGGGCGTATGGGCATAATCAACTAATACCAATGGGTGATATTCTAATTCATCAGGTTGATTTACCCGCTCCATTCTGCCCTCTGCTCCCTTGCATTTTTCAAGAGCACCTGCACATACAGCACCATCAACCCCAAGTACTGAACAGACTAAGAGCGCTTCCACTACATTATATGCGTTAAATCGACCAATAAGTGGTGTGTGAAATTCAGTGCCTTCAACAAGCAGGGTAGTGCCGGTTTCATCCTCTTTGGTAACAGAGGCTGATATAACTCCCTGTCGTTCAAAAGAAAAATTTAATATTCTGGCTTTAGTATCAGAAATAATCCATTCGCCTTTGGGATCATCGAGATGGGTAATAGCCCAGTCAAATTTTTCAAGTGAGTCAAAGAGTAGTTTCTTTGCTTCAGCATATTCATCCATCGATTCATGATAATCGAGATGATCCAGACTTAAATTTGTAAATACGGCTACATAAAAAGGAATTCCTTCTACTCTGTTCTGATGTAACGCGTGAGAAGAAACTTCCATCACTAAGTACCGGCTTCCGGCTTTAACCATTTTTTTCATATCCTCTGCCAGTTCGATGGGGTCAGACGTGGTAAGACGGCTTTTTACAACTTTTTCGTTAATTCTTTTTTCTACTGTACCCAGCAAAGAGACTTTTTCGCCTAACATAGTTAACGCTTGCCAGATAAGAGTAGCAACGGTCGTTTTTCCGTTCGTACCGGTTACTCCAATTACGGTTAGTTTTCTTGCAGGATAACCGACCATCGTTTGTGCAAGAGGCCCCAATAGAGTTCGTGTACTTTTTACAAGAACCACTGAGATTCCTGGTCGAAGTTCTACCGGTTTTTCCGCAATGATTACTGAAGCGCCATTTTTAATTGCTTTATCTATATAGTCGTGCCCATCTACGGTGTATCCTTTTACCGCAATAAACAGATCTCCGGATTTCACTTTACGTGAATCCTGACATAGCTTTCCCAACCCGTTAGGAGCAGTGCCTGTAACGGAAATCGGATTGCAAAATGCTATGAGATCGTCAAATGATTTCATCTGTTTAATTGATGTGTTACTTGAGAAATTTGTGTCATAGACCGGGCTTTACCACGAACGGTAACGGTTCGTCCGGGTCGCATAAGTTCGCCTGCCAAAGGAAATTGGTTGTAGATTGTTCCTGAGCCAACCATATTAATATTGAGTCCTTTATTACGTAATAATGAAGCAGCCTGTCTCATATTCATGGTCCGTAAATCGGGAATCTCCACAAATCCTTCGGGTATATCGTTGGTGTTTAAATCTCCTAGTTCCAAAGTGACAAGAGTATTCGTCGTGATTTTCTCTCCGGGTTCGGGAACTTGTTGAACAACATGTGACCCTTTACCGGTAGTCCTGAACGAGGTGTTTTGTTTTGATAGTAAAACACCTGCATTATCCTTTGATAATCCTGTTAGCCTGGGAGCAATTTTATGTTCCATTGCTGCAATCCTTTCCGTAGGGTCACTTCGTTTTACATCACTGTCAAGACCAGCAATTCTGGTTGCAATTTCTTTAAAAACGGCTCCTGCGGTAAAACCACCATAGTAGCTGGTTTTGGGTTCATCGAGAAGGATCAGCATAACATACTTTGGATCATCTGCTGGGAAGAACCCGGCAAAAGATGCGCGATAGGAGGATGAATAACGTCCATTAACCAATTTTTGAGCCGTACCTGTCTTCCCGGCTATTTCCATTCCATCAACTGCTGCCCATCCGGCAGTACCGGAATCTGTAACAACTGATTTGAATACCGGCAGCAATCTGTCTATCGTTTCTTTTTTTGCAATTCTTCTAACACTGGAAGGTTTATTTTCTTCAACAATTTTCCCGTATTGATCGGTAAGATGGCTTACGAGATAGGGCTTCATCATCAAGCCGCCATTTGCAAAAGCGCCATAGGCCTGTAGCATTTGTATGGGAGTCGTCTGCACCTCATAACCGATAGACATCCATGGAAGAGTTACCCCACTCCATTCATATGGCCTCTGGAGGCGTCCACCAATTTCATTGGGCAAATCGATGTTGGTTTGTGTTCCAAACCCCATATTGCGTGCGTACTGATAGTACGCGTCAGGGTCTAATCTCATGGCAATTTCTGAAGTACCAATATTGGAAGATTTCGCTATCACTTCCCGGAAATTAAGATCTCCGAGTGGATTGTGATCACGCATCCACTGTCCATGAATCTGCATCGTACCAGATTCTGGAGTTTCAAAAACCTCATCAAAATCGACAACACCCTGCTCAACAGCTGCAATAGCAGTTACCAGTTTAAAGGTTGAACCGGGTTCCATCATGTCAGAAACAGCAAAATTTCGTCTGTTCTCAGCATCAATAGATGCCGGGAAATTAGGATTGAACGTTGGGTAGTTTGCCATAGCTTTGATGGCACCCGTTCGGGGGTCCATTACAATGGCAGTCCCTTGTTTTGCGTTGTTGTTCCTTACTCCCTTTTCCAACTCTTCTTCGGTAATTGCCTGAATGTATGAGTTAAGGGTAGTATGAAGTGATAATCCCTGTTGTGGAGTTTTTCGGGGTGCTCCTACATATGAAAAAATTCGATTGGCGCGGTCGCGGCGAACTTGCTGCTGACCGGCGTTACCTTTTAATTTCTCGTTATATCTTGATTCAAGGCCGGTCATCCCTTCAATATTGTGATTCACATAACCCAATACATGTGCAGAAAGAGATTCGAAATTGTAGTTCCTTCGATAATCTTCTTCAAGTATTACCCCCCGAATTCCCAGCTCGCGAATGTCTTCGTAAGCCTGAACGGTTATGCTTCTCTCTAATACAATATATCTGGAGTGGGAAGGGGCGTTACTAATTCTGTTGGTGTAATAAGAAGTAGGACGATTAGTGTGGCGGCTTAAAACAGTTGCAATAGTCTTGAGGTTGTCCCGGGTAATACCAGGGAAGAGAGGGTCAACGGCAATTTTGTAGACTACAGAATTTGTTGCAAGAAGAGAACCGTTTACGTCATAAATTTGTCCTCGCTGGGCAGGAATGGAGATGTAATCGATTGCCTGAGAGTTCCATAAATCCCGTAATCCATCACCCTCAATGACGTTAACCCGAAAAATTTGCACAAGAATAGCAAAAGGGACTAATAAAATCAGTCCCATCAGGATAAACATTCTCGCCATTATGGATGTGCGTTCTTTCATTCAGTATCAGCGGTTTAAATAGATTATCTGATCTGCAGGTCCGGCATTCACAAAGCCCTGCTCGCGTGCCTGCTGATAAATCTGTTTAGGTCCAACCATTCGGTCGTACTCTAATCGCTTTTCGTTATAAAGACGCTGAGTTTTGTTAAACTCATTCTCAAGCTGCTGTACTTCCATTAGCGCTTGCTGTGTGCTAAATACATGACCTATATATATAAGCCCGCAAATACCAATCACGACACTTGCGAGGATAACCTTCCAGGGTGTAAACGCCGGAAGTTTTGATTTTGCCGGCTTTTTGCCGTTGGCAAAGGGCCTGCCATGACTCGACGCAGTTCCGTCAGTAATAAAAATGTCTGATAATTTCTTTTTTCGTTCCGCAGGCTTTCCGCCGGAAATAACCCGCCGGTTCTGCTTCGTCTTTTGCTGCTTAAGCGGTGTCTTCATGTACATTAGTTGTTCCCCCCGCTCATTTTTTCAGCAATGCGCATTTTTGCGCTCCGTGCAGCCGGATTTGCTTTAATCTCTTCTTCAGAAGGTCTGATAATATTCTTTTCGACAGGCTGAATTGAAGTCAACGGGTTGCCATAAAAATCTTTCTCAATTTTCCCTTCAAAATTTCCGCTTTTGAAAAAGTTTTTTACGATGCGGTCTTCAAGTGAGTGGTAGGAGATGGCAACAATTCGCCCTTCATCTTCTAATAGATCAAGTGCATCTTCCAAAGAGGACCTTAACACACTGAGCTCTCTGTTTACCTCAATTCGAATTCCCTGAAATACCCGTGCTAATGATTTAACTGTGTGCTGGCCATAAACAACACCTTCAATAATAGCGCGTAGCTCCCCGGTAGACTCTACCGGTCGGTTCTCAATTATCGCCTTGGCAATTTCTTTACTTCCGCGCTCCTCACCGTAGTGAAATATCACGTCACGGAGTTTCTCGTATGTATAGTCATTCACAACCTGATAGGCAGAAACGCCCGTTAAATTGCTCATACGCATATCCAACGGACCATCATGCTGAAAGCTAAATCCACGTTCGGCTTCTTTTATTTGATGGGTTGATACACCCAAATCAAACAGAATACCGGTGATTTTTCCGTTATATTCCGGATCTATGAGTGTTTTCAAGTACCCGAAATTTCCACGAACAGGAGTGAATCGGTCATCATCACCAATATATTTTGCGGCTGCTTCATGAGCCTCAGAATCCTGATCTACTCCAAAAAGTCGGCCTTTATCAGAAAGGCGACTTAAAATTTCTTTGCTGTGTCCACCGCCGCCCAGAGTTGTATCTATATAAATGCCGTCCGGATCGGTAACCAGATAATCGACGGATTCTTTAAGTAATACCGGGATATGTTCGTGGTATGTAGTCATATCAATCCTCCTGTCCATTAGAATCACCCATCACTTCTTCAAAAAGATCCTGGTAAGATTCGAAACTGAGATTTGAATCAACTTCTTCAAGTTTTTCAGGTGACCATACTTCTATCCGTTCACCACTACCTATAAATATGGCTGTGCCATCAATACCTGCATATTCCATTAAGTGGGTGGGGAGTGGAATACGGTTTTGCTTATCGAGTGAGAGATCTTCGGCAAAACGCAGGAAATTTCGTTTAACAGTTCTTCCTTCTCTTGTGAAGCTGTTTATTTTTGATAGTTTCTCTTCAACTAATTCCCATTCATTATCGGGATAGAGATAAAGACAGGGCTCTAATCCCCGAAGGAGGGTAAACCGATCCTGTGCA
>PWFZ01000098.1 GCA_003555185.1 Balneolaceae bacterium
GGTTCTCGCAGAGATCCGCGGACTCACCCCCGACCCCTTCCGCCGGCAGTCGGACGGGCTTCTACGTCACTGACGTTCCGCAAAGAGGGGAGATCTTTAGTCCAATAATTATAAATTAATGGATATGTCTTGGCGGACAAATAAGAATACACGTGGCTAATGCCTCAAATTTATACTTATTAATCCTCTCTGTGTTCTTCGTTTGTGCCGTGGTTAAACCGAAACCTCCACGTATGTGTCTTAACATTAATCCTCTGCGGGATTCAGCGTTTCATCGGCGAAAGTCTGTGAGAAATGACTGCCAAGTTTTCAATAATATTTTTAAGCCTGATTAGCTTCTTTCCATTGGGTTCTCGCAGAGTGCCGTGGAGTTTTGCTGAATGTGGGACGAAGATATTGATATATGTTCAATATATGTGTAAGATGTGTGCATGAACCCAAATGAATATCAGGATTATGATCTCGAACAGGACGTGCATCGCATTACGCTGTACAGCACGGTGGCGAAGGAGCATCAGCATGTATCATCCAAAAAGCGCCTGTATCTGCACCTCGATATGAACTGTTTTTACGCACAGGTGGAGCAGCGGGCGTACAATCTGTACGGTCTTCCAGTGGCGATGGGCGGCTGGCGAAAGGAGAACGGGATTGCGCGCGGGATTGTGGCCACGGCCAGCTACGAGGCGCGGGCGCTGGGCATCAAAACGGCGATGAGCGCTTTTGAGGCCTCACAAATTTGTCCCTACCTAGTATTTATGCAGATCGACTATGATAAGTACAAGGCGGTCAGCCGTGAGCTGAAACAGATTTTGGACACCTTTTCCCCGGATGTAGAGAAGTATTCGATGGATGAATACTTTCTGGATATCACTTTTCTGCTGAAAAAATCCCGTTCGCAGCTGGAGGTGTTTGCACAAAAATTGAAGCGGGCCATTTTTCACCGGCTGGGGTTGGTCTGCTCGGTAGGCATTGCAACCAGCAAGACCTACTCCAAGCTCGCTTCCGATTTGATGAAGCCACAGGGGCTCTCCATCATTCTCACACCGGATGACGCCGCTCAGTATATCTATCCGCTCCCGGTGGATGAGGTGTGGGGCATCGGGCGAAGGCGATATCAGCATCTGCAAAAGTATGACATCCGCACTATCGCTGATGCGGTAAAGCAGGGCAAGGTGCCGTTTCAAAAACTGTTTGGGAAGATGCAGGGGCAGCTATTTTGGGAGACCATCACCGGACGCGATAAAGCCAGAGTGCTCACCGATGAGGTTCATATCCCGGAGGAGGTCAGCTATATGCACACCTTTTCCGATTGGACCGTTGACCCCGATGCGGTAAAAGGGGAGATCGTGAAGGCGGTGCGGAAGGTGTGCTACAGGATGAGAGGCTATCAGCGGAAGGCCCGGCGATGGGGGTGCCATATTCGATTCCAGGAAGCGCACTGGGAGGGTCAGTCGTTTGTGTTTAACACGCCCGGTTTTACCAACCTGGATGATTATGTACTGAACACCTGCCTGCCCGAGACGATGCGGATTGTAAACAGCGCCCTAAAGAGGAACATTAAAATCCGCGGGGTGGGCCTGTATACCATTGAAATGCAGGAGGCCGAACAGGGGGAATTGTTCTTTCAGGAGAGTGATCAGGTGCGTCATCTCTACCGCGCCACCGATTGTCTCAACAACTGCTACGGACCCGACACCGTAGCCAAGGCCGCCATCCACGAAAGTGTGAAGGGGAATACTCATTTTGTGAATCGGAGTTGACCATATTTGTAACGGCTGCCGACGTTGGTGTATTTTTTTACCCATACAAGGCTGTTATACCCGTTCTATAAGTTCAAAAAGGCAGAACGTTATGAGTAGAAGTCTGCAAATAGATTATATTTATGACAAAAAAATGCGTTAAGAGATCACCAGGCCAGGCGCTGTTTTAACTTATTTGCACTCCATAGGATTGTCGCCGCTCGGAATTGCTTAAATTATTGTTCAGGTGGAAAATTATTGCTGCCACTTGAATACAAGGAGCATCCCTATACTTGATTTTTATTTTCCATTAAAATTCCTCCTACTTCCATCGAAATCAGTTTTTAAACGAATCAATAGCTTAGCATGCAATATTTTGGCTCTCAACCTAGAACAGGCCTACATTAATTATCTCTTGTAGTATAAACAATAGTAAAGCTACCTGAACCGTCACCGGTAAAGGTTACATTTGAATGTTCAACCATGTTGACTTCTTCATCCAATTGTGTTGAGCTCAATATCAATGAACCCTCCATTTGTTCAGCCTTAATGCCCCAAGTTAATGTCAGCTGATCTTCTTTGCCCTGTTGATAGGTAAGCACCCATTCGGCCTCAGTCTGCGTATTAATCCGGTAATCCTTAAAGAATTCTTCTCCGCTTGAATTGGTGCTCATTGTGTAGAGTTTCACCACCCTGTAGTTTGTTAGATAGTAATCCAAATTACTCATTCTTGCAAATAGTACTGATAATCGACAAAATCGGAATGTAATCCATTTCATCTAAGGTTGAGTGATATTTATTATCGACTAACTATTTAAAAGAGAAAACATATAGGCTGCAGAATACGTCTTGGTTATTCAAACCATTTTATTAGATTTCTATACGGCTCAAATCATATATTCAGCCACCTGATCATTTCGGAGTTCATCAAGAACATATGCATTCCTTCCAGAAAGGGAAGCATAGATAAAAGCTTAAGAAAACGGTATACCATTCAAATTTTTTTAATTAGAATCTAAGACCATACCAAGATTACTATGAAAATTTTCCACACAGCCGACCATCATCTGGGCCTACGGTTTAAAAACCATCCCGAAGCCAGCGAAACGTTGGCTCAGTCCCGCTACAAAACGCTTGACGTGCTGGTGGGAATGGCCAATGAGCAGAATGCAGACATTTTTGCCATTGCCGGCGACCTGTTTGACCGTACCGGTATGAAGGTGTCCGACATTCAAAGGGCTGTTCAGGCAATTAACAAATTTGAGGGGAATGTAGCGCTGGTGCTGCCTGGCAATCATGACTATATCACCGAAGACAGTCAGCTTTGGGACCGGTTCAAAAAAGAGGCAGGAGAAAACATTTTGGTTCTGGATGAAAAGGAAGCTGTGGATCTGACTGAGTATGATCTGAATGCGGTGGTTTGGCCGGCACCCTGTCACGCAAAACATTCGGCAGAGAATGCAACTGGATGGGTACAAGGTGAGGAGAAAGACCCGGATAAGGTTCATATCGGTATCGCCCATGGAAGCATAGAAGGAGTTTCTCCGGATTTTAATCAGCAGTATTTTCCGATGGTTGTACGGGAGCTGAACAATACAGGTGTGGATATTTGGCTGATGGGGCATACGCACATCACCTGGCCCGAAAAGCCGGGGAAGAAGGATATTGTTTTTAATCCCGGTACACCCGAACCGGATGGGTTCGATTGTGGCCATGAAGGCCGCGCCTTTCTGCACAATGTTGCGGAAGACAAGTCGATCTCAACGGAAATTTTGAGTACCGGAACGTATCGTTTCCGGAAAATGGAAAGAAGCCTGAACAGTGCATCGGATATGGAGAAGTTGTTGGCGGAGTTCGGTAATGAGAATTATAACCATACCATGCTCAAGCTTGCCGTTTCAGGCCGGCTGGAACCGGATCTCTACGAGCAGTGGCGCGAAAAAAGGCACGGCATCCGGGAGGCGGTACTTGAACTGAAGCTCGACGACTCAGAACTTCGCCGAAAAGTAACCGAAGAACAGATTCGAAAGGAGTTTACCGAAGATTCATTTCCCGAACAGCTACTCTCCTCATTTTCGCAATCGGATGAAGATGAACTGCAGATGGCTTATGAACTCATTAAAGAGGTACAGAAATGAAACTGAAATCAATCAAACTGCACCCGTTTGCCGGTATCCGAGATAAAACCATCGATTTTGAAGATGGGGTAAATGTACTTTGTGGCCCTAATGAAGCGGGTAAATCCACCATCTACCACGCCATTTTAAACGGGTTACTGACAACAACCTCATTGACAACAACAAAGGTGGAAAGCGAAATGGGCCGTTTTTTTCCTGTCGGTGGCGGAGATGTCATTCGTGTAGACATAGAACTACAGGATGAGGATCAAAAAACCATTCGCATTCGAAAAGCGTGGAAAAAAGGAAATCGTCAGGGCAGTGCGTCCCTATATTTGGCTGACAATACGGAGATCACAGATGAGGAACAGGTTCAGCAGGGAATCGAGGATCTGCTGCCTGTATCTGCGGCTACCCTGCGTACAATACTGCTTGCCGATCAGTCCGGCCTGCACCGCACCATTCTCGAGATGGAAAAAGAAGATGGCGTAAGAAAGGAGCTAGGTGATATCCTGCGTCAAAATTTAATGGAAACCGGCGGTGTATCGGTGGACCGATTCCGTGAACTGCTGGACGGACGGTATGAAGCGTATTATAAACGGTGGGATCGGAGCCAGGACTACCCGGAGCGAAACAGGGGAATCAGTAATCCTTATAAAACAGGAACCGGGAAAGTTCTGGATGCCTATTATCAGAAAGAACAGCTAAGGCTGGATCTGGCAGATGCGAAAAGCTTTGAGAATGAGTTGGATGCATTGAATAAGGAATTGTCGGAATGGATCGGAAAACAGAAAGAGCGCAAAGAAAAGTTTGATAAACTTCAGCCTCTAAAAAAAGGAATCAGCCAGAGACAGTTGCTGGAACAGAGAGTGGAAACCGCCAAAGGGAAAAGAAAAGAGCTGCTTGAAATAAGTAAGGGCTGGCCGGTGATGGAAGATCGCATCATACAGCTGAAGCCCAAACAGGATAAACTTCGGGAAAAGATTGAAGCGCTAATAAAGGAGCAGAAGCTTTCTCAAAACAAACAGAAGGCCGAACAGCTTCAGGCAAAGCTTAAGAAGCTCAGGGACGTACGTTCCAGGGTTGAAGCGGCTCAAAAGGAATTGAAAGAGGCAAAGGAAATTGACTTCGAGGATGTAAAACAGTTGAGAGAACGTCGTTCAGAGATCAATAATCTGAACGGACAGGTTGAAGGGGCACGACTTACATTGCGAATTATATCCGATTCAGATAAATCAATAGAATTTACTGAAAGCGGAAAGGAGGGAGAAAAGGTAAAACTTTCGTCGGGGAATTCGATTGAGAAAATTGCTACCGGTGGATTTTCATTAACTATCGAAGGTGTTGATGTAGTCGTTTATTCCGGTGAAGGAGATCTGGAAAAAATTGTGAAAGAGCTCTCTTCAAAAAAGAAAGATCTACAAGAAAAGTTGAAAGCATTGGATGTGGATTCGGCGCAAAGCGCAGAATCACTGGCTGAACTTTACAGCCAAAAATTGCAGAATAAAAACAATGAAGAAAAACTCTATAACTCTGAACTGGATGGGAAAAGTGAAGAGGATCTGAAAAAGGAGCTGGAAGAGCTGGGCGATGTTGACGAGGTTCGTTCTCTTGAAGAGGTCAGTGAAGAGATAGTGAAGGAGAAAACAGAGCTAAACAGTTTGTCCAGAGAAGCGGATGAGGCTAAGGAGAAATTGGATAAATGGAAGGAATCATTTGAATCTGTGGACGATGTGATTATGGAGCTGGCTGAGCAATCTAAATCGATCAAAGATATTAGCGGGGAGATAGAGGGGTTGCCAGAGCTGCCGGAAGGGTTTACGTCGGCTGATGAATTTGTTGAAAGAGTGGATGAATTTGATCATAAAATCCGCAGGGCAGATTCGCTAATAAACGAGAAGAAGCTGGAGAAAACATCCAAGGAGTCAAACGCACCGGAAACGTCTTCTGAAGAGCTTGAAAAGATGATGGAGGATGCGAAAGCTGATTTTGAGCGTATTCATCATGAAGCGGAAACGCTGGCCAATGTAAGGGAGCGAACCATTGAGCTATTGGAATCGATGGATGCCAATACCTACAGCGGACTGGAAGAAAATTTTCTGAAGTGGCTGCGGCAGATGGTAGGTAATCGTTTTAATAGTGTGCAAATGAATGGAGATTTACCGACCACTTTTCAAACCGATGATGGTCGCCCGCTCTCCTATGAAATCCTGTCGCACGGTACCAAAGATATTGTTTCTCTTGCCTGGAGGTTTGCCTTAACAGAGTATTTTTTGCAGGAACAAGCCGGATTCATCGTACTGGATGATCCGATGGTGGATATGGATCCGGAACGGCGAGAGATGGCTTCAGATGTCATTGAGGAGTTTGCCGGAACACATCAGGTATTGGTGATGACGTGTCATCCGGAGCATGCAGAGCAAATTAAAAAGAATAGCAGCATTATTGAACTTTTTTAAGTTGTTGATCAGTTTAATCACGGAATTATGACCGGAATCTATAAAAATCTTTACGTTGAATCGAAAAGAAGAAACCGCATAGCATTCAACACACATATTTCGTTATTTGTTAGCACCCCTTATTAAACTAAGAACATTATGAGTAACAGGGATTTATTAGTCAAAGAGATCGAAGAACTGCCTGATGACAAGCTGCAGGAAGTAATAGACTTTGTGCAATTTCTAAAATCTAAACAGCGTGATGAAGAAATGGGCATAACCCTTGTCAGTGAGCCTTCGCTTGCCAAAGATTGGAACAAACCTGAAGAGGATGAGGCGTGGAGAGATTTGTAAAAGGAGAAGTGGTGGTAGTGCCATTTCCGTTTTCCAACCTTTCTCGTTTTAAACGCAGGCCGGCACTTGTGGTTCAAAACTTTGAAGGAGAAGATCTACTATTGGCACAAATCACCAGCCAGTAGATTCGTGATGAATATGCAGTGATGCTTAAAGACTCCGATTTTCAAAAAGGACGATTGAATAAACAAAGCAATGTCCGCCCTAACAAACTATTTACCTGCTCCAAAAATCTCATTCTCTATAAAATTGGAAACCTGACAGAGAAAAAGATGCAATCTGTTACCGAAAAAGTTAAACAACTCCTTGATAATTAATTACATAGATAATTATGATCAATCGCACTGCCCTTACCTTACACTATAAAGATCCAGCCATTCGCTGGATTAATGAAGCCGACCCTGTCGAAGACGCACTAGTATTTACCAGTGAGCAAGTAAATATGGAACGAACCGTTTATCTGATCTCTAATGATGATGGTGAAAATGAAGTCTCTCAAAAGAACTGGATCAGTCAAAATTACATACAACTTTTTGAATCAGAGCTGGAGGGGTGGTATACCGATGAGGGTCTTTGGCCAAGCCCTTTAACGCTGGAACTGTTTTATGAATGGTTCGACACAGAATTCAACACAGTAATTATTGATACTGTGGATGAGCCGATTGTTGATGACGGGTTTTAAATACTTCTAAAAACCTTTCCAAACATCGTTGTGTCACTTAAGGAAAGGAACAGGCCATTACCACCCTCCGGTACCGGGGTCGCCCTTTACGGGGCCCACAATTTCAGGAGTCATCCAGCCGCCGTAAAATCCGCCGGGCTGAGGTTTCACGCGTATATTGTCTACATAGCATTCAAGTTTTCCGGGGTAAAAAGAGAATTACCCGGCAATGTCCCGAAAGTCAGGAGTGGGATCTTCATAGCTCCAGGCAGCCTTTTCAAGTATATGGCCGTCAATAGAGATGTTCCAATATGTAGCTTTCCCTTTCCATTCACAGAAAGATGACCCGGAAGACTTATCAAAGAAGTCTGTTTTCACATCTTTTGGAGGAAGATAAAAAGTGGGAGGGGCGGCCGTTTCTAAAACTCTTACGGACTCTGTTGTCAACGCTATCGTTTTATCCATCCATTTTACCTCCACCGTCCTGCTGTCTTTCAAGAGTTTGGGAGGTCGCGGATAATCCCATACCGATTCTTCATTCGGGCCGGGCTCTTCAGCAAAATCGGGACGTTCACTTCCATTGTATTTCCACATGATATAAAAGCTTTTTTAAAGGATTCCTCTTTAAAACCTAAAATAGCAGCAAAGCGTTTTTATAGACTGCGGATTAAAAAACAATCAATCTATTTATCAGGAAATATAACCGGCAAACAGTGACAAAAGGAAGGTCTGAGCGAACGGTTATCCGGGACTATCCGTTTTTAACGGACTGACCGGGTAAATCTAAAAAATCAAGAAATGCAGAGCATGAGAAAGAAACGGAATGAGAAATCTTTATGGAACTCACGAAAAGTAGCCATTGTCGGTGCCGGGGCGGTAGGTGCTACGTTTGCCTACGCCATGGCACAAGGCGGTGCTGCAGACGAAATTTGCCTGATCGATCTGAATGAAGAACTTTGCAAAGGTCAGGTACTGGATCTTGCTCACGGACTACCGTTCTATCCTACCATAAATATTTATGCGGGATCAGAAAAGGACTATGCCGATGCTGATGTCATTGTAATTACTGCAGGAGCAGCTCAGGAAAAAGGAGAAACCCGGCTTGATCTGCTTAAAAAGAACAGTACAATCATTGAAGGGATTGTAGATCAAATTACGGCGCAGGATTCACAAGCCACCATTGTAGTGGTCACAAACCCTGTAGATATTCTTACGAAAATTGCTCTCGAACGTTCTGGATGGGATCGGGGCAGGGTTATGGGATCGGGTACCGTTCTGGACAGCTCCCGTTTCAAGTTTCTGCTCAGTGAATTTTTTGATGTGTACGTGGGCAGTATTCACGCCTACATTTTGGGGGAGCATGGTGACAGTGAATTTGCAGCATGGTCCATGGCAAACATTTCGGGCGTGCAACTCGATGAGTATAGTGATCAGCTGGGAATAGAAGACTGGCCACAAAAAAAGATAGAGATCGAGCAGCAGGTGAAAGATTCTGCTTATCATATCATCGATTATAAAGGGGCTACTAATTTTGGTGTAGGTCTTGCGCTCGTTCAAATTGTGGGTGCTATTTTGAAAGATCAGCGCAGAGTGCTCACCGTTTCCTATCACCTGGAGGGAGAGTACGGTATTGATGATATGTGTCTGGCGACTCCCTGCCTGATCTCTCAGAATGGAGGGGGGTCGATTGTGGGAACAGAGCTGCCGGGTGATGAGAAAGGTAAGCTTTTGGATTCAGCCGAAATACTTAGAAAAGAGTATAGTGGTCTGAAAGGGTGAGTATTATTGTCCGGTAAACTCTCTATCCTTAGTTCAAATACATCTAAATCTACTTTTTATATTCAAAATGAACGAAACTTCCAATGAGGAGCTTCCTAATTTGTTAATCAGAAAGATAGCTTTAAGTCTTTATTGATTGGGCTGCTGTACGTGCTCTAAAAACAGAATGCTCAAATTTTTCCTATGAATCTATACCGGAATATACATTGACTTTTCTCTCTCAAATTATCATCACTCTAACTGCGTTCTTCTTTCTACTGTACGGATTGCAATGTTTCCTGTCACAGGTGATGATTTTGGAATTTAAACGGTTTGGTTTAACAGAGTTTCAGCGTATCGCAACCGGTACACTGCAGCTTTTGGGAGCGACCGGTTTGGTTACGGGACTGTTTATTCCAATCATCGGCTTGTTGTCAGCAGCCGGTCTGGCAGCGATGATGCTGGGTGCTTTTCTGGTCAGAATGAAAATAAGGGACGGATTCGCCGAGTCTGCCCCGTCACTTCTTTTTCTGGCGTTGAACAGCTGGATTTTAGCTGGATTTTACGCTCTTTTATAGCCCGCCGTTAAATAAACGTGATTACGAGCGAAAGGACTAAAAACGTGAATGCCGGCAGAGACTTTTTCGGATGATCA
>PWFZ01000074.1 GCA_003555185.1 Balneolaceae bacterium
AATGAGCAAATTAAGTTAGGCCATAACCCCGACGATTATGAGCTGCGGATTATGGATTTAATTGCTCCTGTAGGTCGTGGCCAGCGCGCACTAATTGTTGCACCACCCCGAACAGGAAAAACCGTCCTATTAAAAAAGATTGCCAGAAGCATTACTGAAAATTACAACGACATCAGTACGGCAATTCTATTGGTTGATGAACGACCTGAAGAAGTAACAGATTTTATTAGAACTACAAACGCTGAAGTATTTGCATCATCCAACGATAAGCCCACTGAAAGCCACGTTCGGATATCAGAAATGGCTCTTGGCTACGTAAAACGAAAGGCAGAGTGTGGAGGACATGCCGTATTGCTGATTGACTCCCTGACAAGACTGGGAAGATCTTACAACGCTGCACAGAAAAACAGTGGACGAACACTTTCAGGTGGCCTGGATATTCGTGCCCTTGAAATTCCCAAAAAGATATTCGGCTGTGCAAGAAAAATTGAAGGTGGCGGATCACTTACAATTATTGCAACCTGCCTGATTGAAACCAACTCACGAATGGATGATCTTATTTTTGAGGAATTTAAGGGTACCGGTAATCTTGAGCTGGTTTTAGATACAGAGATTGCAAACGACCGTATTTATCCCGCAATTAATATTGCAGCTTCCGGTACACGGAATGAAGACAAATTTATTACTGATTCCCTTGAAGAGCGTAATATGGTTCGCCGGTTTTTACTTAAAAAGTCACCGAAAGAATCCATGCAGATGCTTTTACAGGTAATTAAGAGAACCGAAAGCAATGAAGAGCTTTTTGCACAAATTGCTGCCACAACGTAAACACTAACATGGCTTTGAGCTTCCCATGTTAGTCACAAGCAGCTTCATTTAGTAAACGGGCAGAGAAGTGTCAATTTCTTTAGCCCATGCGTTTACGCCCCCTTTTAGGTTCGATACGTTTTCGAATCCATTTTCGCTGAGCAGCTCACAGGCTTTAGCACTGCGCCCGCCGGTTCTGCACATAACAATTACTTCTTTATCTTTATCTAATTCGTCTAAACGATCAGGAAGCTGATCCAGCGGGATGAGTTGTCCGTCTATATTAGAGATATGAAACTCAAACTCTTCCCGTACATCTAAAAGAGTAAAGACTTCATTGTTATCCTTCTTCTGTTTTAATTCCTGTACAGTTAACTCTTTCATTTTAATACTGTTTATTAATATCGATCTAATTTAAACTGCCGGCCCAAATACAGCTCTTTTGCCTCTTCATCTTCGGCCAGTACTTCTGCTGTTCCTTCACGCAAAATTCTTCCTTCAAACATCAAGTAGGCTCTGTCGGTAATTGCCAGCGTTTCATGAACATTGTGATCAGTAATAAAGATTCCGATATTTCGCTGCCCCAGCTTTGAAACAATCTCCTGAATATCCTCAACCGCGATGGGATCCACACCGGCAAAGGGCTCATCAAGCAGAATAAATTTTGGATCTGTTATTAGTGCACGCGCAATTTCCGTTCGCCGTCGTTCCCCACCTGATAAGCTGTATCCTTTATTATTCACCACTTTTTCGAGACCGAATTCTTCAATTAACTGGTCGGCCCGCTCTTTAATTTCTTTCTTTGGTACCGATAGAAATTCCAATACCGCTTCTAAATTTTCCCTTACCGTCAGATTCCGAAAAACACTCGCTTCCTGTGCCAAATATCCTACACCCATCCTTGCACGCTGATACATTGGCTTACGGGTCAGGTTTTTCTCATTCAGAAAAATCTTCCCTTTATTCGGACGAACCACGCCTGTAAACATATAGAACGTTGTGGTTTTACCGGCACCATTCGGCCCTAACAGGCCTACAATCTCTCCCTGCTTCACGTTAATGGAAACATGGTCAACCACAACTCTCCCACGATAACTCTTCACCAAATTATCACTATGCAGCTTTAAAAGAGTTTCAGGCTGTTCGCTCATTTCAATTTATAATCTCCAATGGTTTCAATGCAGGCTGTTGCCAGTTTTACACCGGCCTCAATATCCGATACAGCAGCTGCCTCAACTGTACTGTGCACATAACGAGTTGGACAAGAGATGCATGTTACATGGCTTCCAATTCCCATCAAATACTGCATGGCAGACGTATCGGTACCTCCGGCTGTTAGTACCTCGCGTTGATATGAGATAGACCGGCTAGAGGCAATTTCTTCAAGATGAGAAACCAGTTCCGGGGTACAAATTATACTTTTATCCATCACTTTAATTCCAATCCCCTCACCAAGCGTGGTGCACTTATCGTGATCGCCGACACCCGGAAGATCATTTGCCAGGGTTATATCTAAAGCAATACCAATTTCGGGCTGAATTTGCTGAGCAGCAACCCGCGCACCGCGAAGTCCAACTTCTTCCTGAACGGTGAATACCGCATGTAGATCTGAGTTACAACTTTCGGCCTCCTGAAGTGCTTTAACCAAAATATAGACCGACAATCGATTGTCCAGCGATTTTCCCGTCACTGAATTTCCCAATTTTATGAGATCTCTCATACGTGTAACAGGGGTTCCATTCGGCACCAGCTCTTTCACCTCTTCTGCAGGTAATCCAACATCAATGAACAGGTTTTTCAGCTTGGTTTTTGCCTTTTTCTCTTCATCTGATTGTATATGGATGGGCTTACTCCCAATCACACCGGGAATCATCTCTTTTCCATGAATCCAAACTCGTTGTGTGGTTAGCGTATCGGCATCAAATCCACCAAGCGTTGAAAAACGAATAAACCCTTTATCATCAACATGAGTTGATATCAGTGAAATTTCATCGAGGTGAGCGGCAAGCATGACTCTTGGCCCTTTCCCTTTTTTCCTGGCAATCAGGTTACCGATTGGGTCGGTATAAAGTTCATCTACATGCGGTTTGATGAGTTCCTCAACTACATCACGAATGGGTTTTTCATGTCCGGGAGCTCCGGGGGTATGAACAATTTTCTTAAGCAGCTCAAAATCCATCAGTTATGCGATTTGCAGTTCATTAAATACAGAATCAAACAGAATTTTACCATCTTCAGAGCCTAATAATTTTTCCATGGCTCGTTCCGGGTGAGGCATCATGCCAAGCACATTTCCCTGTTTATTTGTAATACCTGCAATGTGATCCACAGAACCATTTATATTAGCCTCTTCAGTGGTTTCACCATTTTTATCACAATATCTGAACAGAACCTGATCATTATCCTGTAGTGATTTCAGCCCATCCTGGTCGATAAAATAATTTCCTTCTCCGTGAGATACCGGAAACCTGAGAACATCATTTTTCTTCAGTTTTGACGTAAAAATACTGTCCGTTTTTTCAACCCGAACGTGAACATCTTTACAGATAAACCTCAGCTTTTCGTTGTGGAGCATCGCACCCGGAAGCAAACCTGCTTCGAGCAAAATTTGGAACCCGTTACAAATTCCCATTACCGGATTTCCGGCATTGGCAAAATCAACAACGGCGTTCATAATCGGAGAAAAGCGGGCAATAGCTCCGGAGCGCAGATAATCACCGTATGAAAATCCACCCGGAACAATCAGCAGATCAATCCCTGAAAGATCTGCATCCTTATGCCATAAAAATTTTGTTTCTGCTCCCATAACCGATTTCATTGCGTGATAAGCATCATGATCGCAATTTGATCCCGGAAAAATAATGACTCCTATTTGTTTAGACACGTTTTCTATCCTTTAATTTCAGTAACAAGTTGAATTTCCTGCAGTACAGAATTGATTTGTAAGCACTCTTCAAAAAGGCCTTCATAAACTTGAGCCTTTCCTTCTTTGTGCACTTTTACGGTCAGTTCTTCCGCTTTAGAAACCGGACAACCGAGCGCTTTTATCAGCTGATTGATCACCTCATCGAACGTATGAATATCATCATCAAAGAGAATTAATCGCCACGGAGTGGTAATCTCCTCCTCTTCTTCCGTTTTTTCAAGCACTTCCGTCTGAGGAGCTTCTTTGGGAAACTTCTTCTCCATCTGCATCCGTAAAACGTCATGTGCGAGATTCGTCATATATCAGCTATTTTCTTCGATCGTGATTTTATAATCTTCCATCACTTCATTGGCCAGTAGTTGTGTACAAGCAGAATCAGCAATTTCTTTGGCCTCTTTTTCTGATCCGGCTTCAATGTCAAGTTCAATAAATTTCCCGATCCGTACATCGCCCACTTCATTTAAACCAAGATTTTGCAAGGCATGATGAGCGGCTTTTCCTTTTGGATCAAGGATTGACTTTCGTAGAGTAACGTTTACTTTTGCTTTATACATATCTGTTTTTTCAGCGGTTTGATGACAGCCCGTAATTTAACCTTTCTGCGAGTCAGCCGCTACCTGTTGTTTAATCCTTTCTATCAGTTCATGTTCCGTGTGGGTTGACCGATCCAGCCACTCCAAAAAGGGCCATCTTCGAAGCCAGGTAATCTGCCTCTTTGCATACCTTCTGGTGGCTGTTTTGAAATCCCTGACCATCTGATCATGGTCGATCTCTTCATTCAAATATTGAATAACCTGTTTATACCCAACGGTCTGCAGTGCCTGTAAATTCCGCGAAAATCCTTCATTTAAAATTCGCTCTGTTTCTTGTATCAACCCATTTTCGAGCATTTCATCGCAACGTTGATTTATACGTTGATGAAGCATTTTACGTGGCCAGTGAAGACCAAATACAGTAATATTTTCCGGTCTTGTAAACGAATCATTCGAATGAAAACTACTGAACGGTTTTCCCGTCTGCATCCACACATCAAGCGCACGAAATATTCGCTGATAATTTTTACCGTCCATCTTTTGCGCGTACCCGGGGTCCACTTTTGTAAGTCTGTCAAACAAAACGTCGACTCCTTTTTCCTTCATTTCCCGCTCAAGCGAATCCAGGTTATCCTGATTAGATGAAGGAATTTCATCAAACGGTTTTACAAGGCTTTGCAAATGAAGCGTACTTCCTCCTGCATAAATCACACGCTTTCCTTTTCGCTCAATTTCTTCTGACCACGCCAGTGCTCTTTGATAGAATTTTTGAGCAGAATCTTCATCATCAAGATCCAGATTTGAAATATTATAGTGCGGAACTTCTTTTAGCTGATCTGCCGTGGGTTTCGCCGTTCCAACATTAATTTGCCGGTAGCACTGCCTGGAATCAACAGAGATAACCTCCCCACCTACCTCTTTTGCCAGAGAAACAGCAAGAGCACTCTTCCCCGAGCAGGTTGGACCCGCAATCATGATTCGATTCATTTCAGCCTGATAGTTAACAGTTCATTCAGCATTCAGTAGAAGATACTCTTTATACAATGGATTTAATAACCGCTGTAATAGCTTTTATCAACGATTAAACCTACCGCAGGAATAAATTTAGATCACTTTACAGGTTGCGACATGAGGTAAGATTTGTTAGTATAAGATGTCTATAAAATTGGCACTTTTAGAGTGAAAGAGGCGCCTTTTACCATCAACTTTTTGACTTCTGCATATGAAATTTAATGTATCCAGCAGCGATTTAAATCAGGGATTATCAGCCGTTATTGGAGCTGTTCCATCGAAAGCAACACTACCTATTCTCGAAACCATACTTTTTGAAATTGAAGACGGACGGCTAAAATTAACGGCCACCGATTTAGAAATTTCCATCATTGAATACATTCAGGCAGATATTGAAGAGGAAGGATCCGTGGCGATTCCCGCGAAGCGCTTGCTCGAAACTCTTCGTCAGCTGCCAAATATTCCGGTCTTTTTTGAGGTAGATGAAAAGCAGAATGTAAAATTTAAAACGGATAAAGGAACTTATAAGCTGGTAGGCGAGGAAGTTTCTGACTTTCCTGACATTCCAAACATGAATGATGGCGTTACTCTTTCCACAGATACCGATCTGATTAGGAATGCGATTCAGCGCACCATATTTGCTGTATCCACCGATGATCTGCGTCCGGCAATGATGGGCGTCTTTTTCGACATTGATGCAGACGGAAGTAAATTTGTGGCTACCGACGGTCATCGGCTGGTAAGATTCATCAACAAGAATTTAACCTCTGAAACTGCCCTCTCTTTTATCGTGCCCGACAAAGCGCTGAGCCTGGTGTCAAAATCACTGGACGGAGCTGACTGCGAAATGACTATTTCTGAAGATCATGCTCAGTTCAGCACAGGAAGTACCATTGTGATAACCCGCCTGATTAACGAGCAGTACCCAAACTACGACTCGGTAATTCCGCGCGACAACGACAAAATCATGATGATCGATAAAAACCAGATGCTTTCTACGGTTCGTCGTGTTGCTGTTTTTTCAAGTACAACAACCCGGCAGATTCGTCTGCAGCTTACCACCGATAAACTTACAATTCGCGCCGAAGATCTCGACATGAGCAGTGAAGCGAAAGAAACAGTTACCTGCGAATACGGCGCCGGAGAGATGGAAATTGGATTTAACGCCAAATATCTGGCCGATATTCTCAGCAATGTGGACGGCGATGAGGCCAAGTTTGAATTTTCCACCCCAAACCGTGCCGGAATTGTGAAACCGGCCGATGAAGAAGATGGCGAAGAGATGCTAATGCTTGTTATGCCGGTTATGCTTAACAGCTATGCATAAATATGACATCATTAATAACACTTACAACTGATTTTGGCCTACAGGATCACTATGTGAGTGTGTTAAAGGCTGTGATGCTGGAAATTGCACCCAACTCACGCTTTATAGATATATCTCATCAAATTCCACCTCAAGATATAATGGCGGGAGCATGGGTTGTGCGAAATGCCGCCATGCTTTTTCCGCCAAATTCTGTTCACCTGGTGGTGGTTGACCCCGGAGTGGGAACCGATAGAAAACCGGTGGCCCTAAAAATTAAGGATCAATATTTCGTAGGTCCCGATAACGGAATATTCTCACTTATTGGGGATAAATACGATTATGAGGCCATCACACTTACACAATCTAATTACTGGAGAGATAATCCTGCCCCTACATTTCACGGAAGGGATATTTTTGCACCGGTAGCCGCTCACCTTGCCAACGGAGTACCGTTCAATAAAATGGGAGCTCCCCTGGAAGAGCTGGTCACATACCGGTGGGCTGTACCCATTTCCGACAAAGATGGAATTCAGGGATGGGTCGTCCACATTGACCGATTCGGAAATCTTATCTCGAATATTTCAGAAACTCTTATAAAGGAGTTCGGCGGGCCATCGAAATTAAAAGTGTATGTTGGGAATACTATTCTTGATGAGCTGGTAACCACATTTGCTGCCGTCCCCGATGGCGAACCCGCCGCATATATTGGCAGTTCAGGCATGCTGGAAATTGCCATCAACAAAGGCAACGCACGGGAGATGCTCGGTGTTGAAAAAGGAGCACAACTGTCGCTTATCGTTCAGAAATAGAAATAGTGCAACACCTGTTTCTAAGTATCGTACAGTTGGTAGTTATCAACCCAAAGTAAATACACAATGAAACTTCGATCTCCCGTAAACGATCAGGCCGAAATTACCCTTCCAAAACAGGTTTCAGACCTTCAAAAACAGTTTACCGGTACGGTGTGCTCCAGCAGGGGGGACGAATACAATATTGAAAATAATATTGTGGACCTCATCACTCAACAAAAAGAATTTACGCTTGCACAGAGCACGAATCACTGGACCCTCACCGCAACGCTTTATGAAGATTTGTGGAGAAAACGTTCACTTTCTCTGTTAACAGGAGAGCCTTTCCCAATTGAAAAAGAGAAAGAGTTGCTCATTGATTGGGTGAACCCAAAACCCGATGGATTATATCTTGACGTAGGCTGCTCAACTGCGCTTTATGCAAGGGCGTTAAAAAAAGCTTCCCCTAAAAGCACTATCGCAGCAATAGATTTTTCAAAACAGATGCTAACAGAAGCGCGGCTTAAAGCGGAAGCAGATCAAACAGATTTATATTTGATAAAAGCCGACGCCCGTGAAATGCCTTTTTTTGGCAAAACATTTGATGGAGTGGTGATGGGCGGTACCCTGAACGAACTTAGTGATGAACTAAAAGTTCTATTTGAGTGCAAACGTGTGTTAAAAGAAGGTGGTGTGATGTTTGTGATGCACCTTATTAAATCAGAATACTGGTACGCAAGATTAATGCAGGATTCCGCTGAATGGGGTGGACTTCAATTCTGGACCGTTGATGAAAGCAATAAATTATTTGAGCGGGCAGATTTCACAATTGAAGAACAATTCACAAAAGGTATCGTCTGTTTTACAAAACTTAGCGCCTGATTTTCTCTCAGTCGTGCAGAGAGTTAACGATATATTTACAGCAGCGTAATTTTGATTTTTCAGCAATATGTCGTTGCTTGTTAGAAAGGGAAATCATCAGGATCTAGCAGTTTATTTAGCATATAAGGGAATATTTATGGACTCAATAAAACGAACCGCTTTCAAGTACATTTTAGCCACTTTACCATTTGTTCTATTTATCACTTCAGAAATTATTGAAGCCGACTATTCATTATTAAGTGATGAGAGTTTACAACAGTATCAGATTGGGGAACAAGGGCCGTCGGGCGGCACAATCTTTTATGACAAAGGATCCTATAGTAACGACTGGAGATATTTAGAAGTAGCACCCTCTCATCAGGGAGATACAAAATGGGGATGTAACGGAATGTCTATTTCTACCGGAAACGATGTAGGGGCGGGTAAATCCAATACTCAAAGGATTATATCTAATTGTACTGAGCCATCCACCGCAGCTGAAATTACAGAAAATCTACGATTAGGCGGGAATTCAGACTGGTATTTACCCTCACGAGAAGAATTGGATCTTATCTACCGAAACCTTCATTCAAAAAGAGAAGGCCCTATGACAAATACCCGGTATTGGAGCTCGTCTCAATATAACTCAACTCAGGCATGGGCACAATTTTTCGGTGATGGCAGAAAAATTCAGGCTAATACCGATTTAACATTTCGCGTTCACGCCATTCGCTCATTTTAGAAAAAGCAGACAATAGCTAAATTACATTCTGTCTGGTGCGGTTATTCCTAAAATTGTAAGACCGTTATTTAATACCTGAGCAACAGCCGTTGCAAGAGCAGAGCGAGCCTGCATCATCTTCTCATTTTCTCCGATAATCCTGCAGTCGTGATAAAAAGAGGTGAAGTCTGAAGCGAGCTCATTCAGATAATTAATCACCTTATGGGGTTCACGGTGAAATGCAGCCTGAGAAATGGCATCAGGGAAACCAATCAGTTTTTTAATCAACGTTATTTCTGCATCGTGTGTGAGGATTGAATAGTCCGGTTCAGCGGAGAAATCAGCTATCTCTTCTACTTTTCTCAAAATAGACTGAATTCTGGCGTGTGCGTACTGCAGATAGAAAACCGGGTTCTTTTCACCCGCTTCTTTCGCTTTAAGTACATCAAATTCGAGGTGAGTGTTAGGTGATCTCATCAAAAAGAAAAACCGGGTAACATCTTCGCCAACTTCATCCATCAAGTCATCTAAAGTCACAAAATTGGCTTTTCGTGTACTCATTTTAAAAGGATTACCATCTTTTACCAATGTTACAAACTGATAAACCAACACATCCACTTTACTCTTATCGTACCCTAAAACCTCAACTCCGTTAATCACATCGGGATAGGTATCAATATGGTCAGCCCCAAAAACATCTATACAGAGATCGTAACCGCGATCC
>PWFZ01000316.1 GCA_003555185.1 Balneolaceae bacterium
CAGGGTTCAGGGTTCAGGGTTCAGGGTTCAGGGTTCAGGGTTCAGGGTTCAGGGTTCAGGAAAAGTTTTGTGTTGTATTCCAACAATCAAATTTATTTTAAAAAAAAACTGCCCCTGCGCCTTGAACCTAATCACGATTTTCGATGGACTGGATAAATTTATAGAGCATTTTACCAGTTTGATCAAGATGATTGGAAATATGATAAAAAGTATTTTGGTCTGTGAGTGATCCAGTTTCGAAAAGGGTCTCAAGGTGATCGCGAGTTTCATCCAAGGATGAATGGGCGTAAATTAAAAATTTGACATAATCTGCTTTATATTTGCGTCTGCCATACCCTTCTACAATATTAGACCGAACTGATTTGGAAGATCTTCGGATTTGACTACCTGTTTCATACAGTTCATATTTTGGTAGCAGCAAAGACATTTTATGGATTTCAATTGTAAGTAAACGAGCCTTTTGCCAAACCTTCAAATTTTTGTAACTCATTGACACAGTGATTGAATTAGTTTTATTTGTATGAACTTCAAACCAAGAAATCCTTACAAAAATAAAATTAATTCCCTGCCACTTGCACCCTGCACCTACAGCTTGTACCCTGCCACTTGCACCTTGCCACTTGCGCCCTGAGCCTTGCCTAGTTAAACAAATCCCTTATCGCATCCCGAATCTGCTCACCACCACTTTCTACAGCAGCGCGCAGTGCCCGTCTTCCAACCTCTTCTGCAATTTGCTGAATGATGTTTTCAACCGCGTCGTGGCCGTCGCCCACATCGTGCATTTCAAATGTCTCAATTTCAACGCGGGCTGAACGTTCGCCCCCAACTTCGGTATACAGGTCAACACTGCCGTCCTGGAGGATAAAATGATGGACAATCATTTCTGAATCTGAAGCTTGAAACGCATCCACACTTTGTACGTGATTGAGTATCTCCTGAATATTATTCTCGGGCAGTTTCTGCTCTACGTAAATCATCGGCGAAAGAACTCTGATTTGCCTGACAATTATTTCATCCGAAAAAAGAGACATTATATCCATCTCAATAGACAATTCTCCAATTTCTACGGCATGAGATTCACCATATCCATCGGGATTCGCTACCCGAAATCCACTGATTGTCCCATTTCCTGAAAACGGAGAGATTGAGACACCATCCACTGTCACCGCTGTACCGGTCATTTCACTTCCAATATCCTCGATACTTGATTTAACGATAGAATCGATCGATAATGTCAAAATTACAAACCCAACCACAATGACAATAATGAGTCCTATTAACCCAAACTTTATTCCTTTACCCATATCTGTTCCTGATTTTTTTATTTATACTCTGTTAAACTGCACAAGAATAACAGTTTCCTGAATCAACTCTATATAAAAACAACATTATCATAAAATAAGTATGAATCCATTTTTAAAATATGGCGCCTTCCTCTTTGCAATCATCTCATTTATTGACTTTTTCACCGCTCTTTCAGCCGGCAGTGCAGGGGAATGGAGCATCGCCTGGTTCGATGTATCCTATACTGCCTACCTTGGATTCAAACTCGTCAGTGGCATTGTACTCGTCGCCTACGGGTTCGGGGTTGGGGTTAGGCGAGATGTGAAAAAGTCAGAAGTGAGTAATGAAAAGTGAAAAGTGACCCCCCCCCTTATCAAAGGGGGCTGGGGGATGTTCATCATGAACGTTTTATGGCTAGAGAGTTAATTTGTTTGGAATGAATACAATTTTCAAAATTACAGATACAAAATTCAAGATCGTTGCATATCGCACAAAAAACCAAATAGAACTACGCCATTTCCACAATGTTTTAAGACATTCCCAAGCCCCGAAGCGGGCGAAGCGATAGCATAGTAAGGATTTATTTTTTTTGATTTGTTGCGAAGCAGTGCTCCGCGGGCAGCGCCCTATGTTTTAGTGTTAATATGAAAATCCCATCGGCATAAAAACTCTCAAAGGTTTATGAATAAATTTCGATGGGTCATTCGTAGAAACCAGCTCAACGAATCCATCCACTGAAATAAATTCATGAGAAACCCCTCGAATTTACCCAAGAACCCCAACAAACCCACTGCCTCGGGGATATTTTTAAACTAGCCATTTTGCAACCCACCAGAAGCTCCTAACGGAGCTATTTTTGTAGCCAAGAAAGTTAGCAATCAACATACACATCTCGTTCCGAAAACAACCTGGCCTATGATTCGTGGAGGCGAACAGCTAGCGCGGAGATCTTCTATGGCTAATGGGTTCAACCTTTGAAAACTATTCCTAAATGACTAAATCCATACGTTGATGTTGCGAAGGTATACTTCGCGGCTAATCATATTCAAGCCCTCCGGGGTTGAGTTCATCCCAAATAAATAGTAAATCGGCGTAAGACAACACTATGCATAAATGGGATACTTATACGCCGACCTTTACCACCAAAAGCCCCTGTCATCCTGAAGTCTAAAAGAGTGGAGCGGCAGCGGAATCGAAGGATCTCCCTCAGTATGCCGCATCATTAGTTGGTTCAGCTATAGAGAATAATTACTATACAAAATAGATCCGAGCGTTGATATTGCGAAGCAGTGCTTCGCGGTGAGCTCAAACCCAAAATCCTGTAAAACACACTAATTAATATACAACGTTAATTACTTGACTTTAACAAGATTTACTAATTACTTAGTACTAACCGATTAATACAAAAATAAACATCATGAAAAAATCACTCACACCACTTGGTGAAACGGAAATGGAAGTACTTCATCATGTATGGAGTCTTGGCGAGGCATCCGTTGCAGAAGTGCGGGAAAGGATTCTTAAAGACCGCAAAGTTGCCTACACAACCATTATGACGGTTATGAAAAACCTGGCTGATAAAAACTATCTGAAATACCGCAAGGAAGGACTTAGCTATATCTATAGTGCAGCTATTCAGCCCGAAGATGTCCGGTACAACCTGGTTGACCGCCTGATCGATAAGGTATTCCACGGGTCACCGAAAGACCTGGTCCAGGCGCTGGTACAAAATGAGAAACTGTCAGATGAGGAGAGAAAAGAGATCAAGAATATGATTGATAAACTGGAGGAGTAAACCATGGCCCCCTTTTTTGAAATTATAGCTGAACAAAGTGAAGCACTCATCTCCATGGGCTGGCTGCCTCTTCTCATCTGGACCGCCATTGCATTTGTGGTGTGGATGGCACTGCGGGTATCCGGTAACATGCACCCTGAATACCACTATCACGCACGCATCGGGTTGATTTTCGCCCTGCCCGCAGGATTTATCCTACTGGCAGCAGCTGATTTCTTAACCGGGTTTATCTATTCCGGCAGTGCAGAATCGGGAGTGAAATTCATCTCTGTTATGGCTCCCTTCGAAATTGGAACCATGTCTTCTGAAACATCCACTACCAGTACTATTTTCACCTTTTATACAGGGCTCATCCTCCTCTATGTTACCGGGGTGATTGTTTCTTTGGGACGATTTTTGTCGCAGTGGTTACATCTCTATCGATTGCGAAGAAGCTGTCAGTTTCAGGATATTCAGGACATTGAAGAGATACAACCCACGAATCGCGGACTAGCCCTTTCCATCCAAAAACCCATTCAGGTCGCATTCCTTTCAACTGATTTTATACCTGTCACCTTTGGCGTCGTCAGCCCGGTAATTCTACTGCCCAATTCGCTAAATAAGAACCCCGATAAATTGAACATTGCGTTACGCCACGAGCTAACCCACATCTCGAAACATGACTTTTTTGCCCATTTATTAGTTATTGCCGTGGAATCTCTCTTTTGGTTTCACCCACTAGTACACCGATTTAAAAAAGAGCTTATCGAATACCGAGAACTTCGGTGTGATGCATTTGTACTGGATAAAGATTCTGTATCTAAAAAGGAGTACGCCTCGCTGTTGCTGGAGCTGATCCCCATGCCGAATATTAATCAAGAACTTTCTGTAAATATGGCTCAGGAATCAACAAACCTAAAAAAGAGGATCTCCATGATTACTCAAAACGATACCGGGAAACCAATTCCCACACGATCAAGCCTGTCAATTTTATGTGCGATATTCCTGTGCACAGCGATTGCCATGGCATGTACCGATATGCAGACGCAAAATGTGTTTGATGAGGAAGAGCTGGATTTAATGACAGATTTTGATTCTTCCGGAGAACGGAACTATCAACAAATACTGATCTATATGGGGGATAATGAACAGGCTGACAGACACGAAGATGCCCTTGAGAATCTGAACCGATTGCAGCCGGAGTTCATAAGGTCTATTTCCGTATTAAAAGGCGAGGATGCGGTTCAAGAGTATGGCAGCCGTGCGTCAGAAGGGATTATTGTTGTGCGCACCAAGCGTGATATTGATTCTTACAATACTACCCTTAAGGCTTTGGGCATGGAAGCAATAGCTCCACCGCCACCGTTGCCCGAAGGTGAAAATCGAAAGTTAGATGATGAAGACTACTTCGTGGTCGTTGAAGAGATGCCAAAACTTATCGGCGGACTCATGTCCATTCAGCAACACATCACCTACCCCGAAGAAGCCCGAAATGCAGGTATTGAAGGCAGAGTGTACATCCAATTTATTGTGACTGAAGAGGGCAAAGTTGACAATCCACGGGTCATACGAGGCATTGGTGGCGGCGCTGACGAAGTAGCACTTGAGGCTATAAAAAAAGCTGAGTTTGAACCGGGCTATCAGCGCGGGAGACCGGTACGGGTTCAATATTCAATACCGATCGTGTTCAAACTTCAGCAAGACGAAAGTGAGGGATAATATTAGTGAGATCTTTCAAACCGAAAGCTGAGCCATAGCTTTACGGAACCAGGCGAAATCCCAATTGGGGTTTCGCCTTTTTTTATTGCTTTGTTATGAATAAATAATTCATCTATATTTTCGAACATTTATTCATCAATGAATCAATATGAGCTCAATAAAATACGTATTTCTTTTACTGTTTATACTTACAGTAATCTCTTGCTCCGGTACAAAAAACCTATCTGAAGTAGATTTAAATTCCATTGAATCCTCGGTTGAAAGCATAGACTCCACTCCTTCTCATTATCTGTTAACTCTGTATGGGTTTACTAATATTGAGGAAGAAAGTTATCAGGTTTCCATAAATAGGTTAAATAAATATTCGGAAGATGTGCTGGAAATTGCTGAAACTTCATCATCAACCGGCAGCCCATCTATTTCTGCCAAATTAAATGATGACCCAAAGTCACTCAATCGGGTATTATGGGTGCTTGGTGAAGGTCACTATCGGAATCACAGAATTGAACTGGAAAAACCGGACTCATCTACTCTTTCCTTTGAAAATTTACCGGAAATAATCGGTGGATTATCCACCATTCAGCAGGATTTGAACTATCCCCCGGAATTGAAAACAGCGAATATTCAGGGGCGGGTAATAGTTAGCTTTATCGTAAATGATTTTGGTGAAGTAGAGGATCCAGAAATTATTGAAAGTCTTCACATGAGTGCAGACGCAGAGGCTATTAGGGTTGTTAGAAATACAAAATTCAGGCCCGGAATGATGAATGGCGTACCGATTAGCGTGGATTTTTCTATGCCTATTAACTTTAGACAATAAGTTACTATTTATTGCCATGAGGTTATTCAAAAATATAATCCTTTTACTCTTTCTTACTGTTTTTACTGCCTGCACAGGGTCAAAAAACCTATCTGAAGCAGATTTAAATTCCATTGAATCTTCTGTGGAATATGTAGATTCTGACACTTCCCATTATCTCTTAACTCTGTCCGGTTTTACTGATATTGAGGATATAAAATATAAAGCTTCAATAAACAGGCTTAGTCAACTTTCGGATGATGTGTTGGAGGTCATTGAAGTCAAAGAGAATGCCCGTACCCTATCAGCAAAAATCAACGACTATCCCCTTTCGCTGAATCGGGTTCTTTGGGCGTTAGGCCCTGAACACCATAGAGATCACTCTGTTGAACATAAGTGGGATACTCCTGCCGGGGGCATGGTAAATGCGCCTGATATGCCTGAGTTAATTGGAGATATAAATAACCTTCAAAAGAGTGTGCGTTACCCAAGTGAATTAAAAGGGTCAGGTGCAAATAGCAGAGTTGAAGTAGGTTTTGTTATAAATGAGTATGGTGAGGTGGTTGACCCTGTAGTGATAAATAGTTTTCATTCGCTTGCAGAGAGTGAGGCACTCAGAGTTGTGGAAAACGTGAAATATAAACCCGGGATGCGGGAAGGAGTGCCCATAAAAGTCAGGATGGTGATTCCGATTATGTTCAGAGAGTAGTTGCCTATTAATGTCAAACCTAACAATTCTATTTAACCTCAAAATAAATATTCTTTTTTGTAACTTATTTGAAACTCACTTCAACGAACTCCGTATGTGAAAGTGCGGGTTTAAAGATTCATTACTATAAAAAAGGATATTGATATGGCAGCTAAGCTCAAAAAATCACGGATTGATAAGATGTTAGCAGGGGTTTGCGGCGGAATCGCTGAATATCTTGGTTGGGATTCAACGTTGGTAAGAATCATCTTTCTCATCCTCGTTTTTTCATCTTTCGGCACAATGGTTCTCCTCTATTTTATACTTGCCCTCATTATGCCGGAGTGAGATTTAACCACAGGGAACACAAAGGGACACAGAGGAGAAGAAAACCGAAGAACCGGGAAACAGACGTGGAGGCGATTTTCAGTAGGCCCCGAAAGTGTTCGGGACTGGAAAAACACCAGCAGTGGCGGTCTGCAGTCAATTCATTAGAGCCAATTAATTCGTAAATGACTCATCCCCCTCTATACGGAACGGCAGTGACGTAGAGAGGGGGAACGAAGGGGTGAGTACGTTGCGAAGACATAATCAAAAAGTAAAAAATTCCAACATTTGGATTCAACCCAAACCCTTCTCATATTCTCCTAAGTGATTAAAAAAGTACGCTTATGAAAATAGCAATCATTGGAGAATCGAATCGTGCAAAGGCCTGGGAAAAACATCTCAGGGGTTTATCGGCGGTTAAGGAGGTGATTACCTGCCCCACTTTAACACAAGACCCCGTGGATGGCTGCATCATTTTGGATGATTCCATCAACAATTTGAACCTGCTACATGATGCGGTAAGAAAAGGATATCACTCCTACCTTGTCGCCCACCTGCCACTTGATGAGCTATTACTTGAAAAAATCTACCACGCTTCGGAAGAGGCTCAGGTAAATGTGCAATTTTCTCACTGGCCTAGTCACTCCCCCTCGACACAATGGATCAAACAGCAGATGCCCAAACCAATGCTGATTCAAATAAAAAAAGAACTTTCGAGTAATGGAGGTACAGACGGAAGCCGGTCATTTGAGCAGCAATGGGTGGATGAACTGGCATTCATAATCAGGTTTCATCAAAGCAGCATTCAGCACATTATTGCCAAACCCATTCGTATTGAAGAGAGATGGCTGGGCCTGCAGGTCACCCTCCGGTTTGATGATGGAGCCGTTGCATCCATTCAGTATAATACCGCTTCAGAGCAAGACGCACATCAACGAATACTCTCATCAAATCACTTAATGATCGATTGTGATATCATTACAAACAAGTCCCGTCGAATAGAAGTAACGAATGAAAAACGGGTAAGAACCACAAACAATTTTTTTGATCCAAAAGAAACGGTACAGCTTTCCGTGATGAATTTCATCAAATCGATACAGACCAACAAAAAGAGTGCATTCTCCGCTTACGACGCCCTCAAAACGGTTCAGGCACATGGGAAAATCATTGAGAATTTAAGACGGTTTTAAGGAATAGTCATGAGTCGTGAGTCCCCAATGTACATTGGGGTACGTTATGCTCACTTGAGTCGTGAGTGTGACTAACCAAATTTTGGAAGAATTGGGGGCAGGAGGCACCCTGCAGTATTTCTTCGAGTCAATTAATTCTTTTAAAAAATACATCTGTTAATGCAAATCTCCCAAAAGACACCACACCAAAAAATCAAAGAAAAGATGTATTGATGGGTAATATAAAATCATGTTCCTATGAAATATATCCGAGCGTTGATAAGGTCAGGAGATCCCGGATCGGGGTCCGGGATGACGTAAAGGTTAAAACTATTTCCCTTTCATCATTTTAAACACTTTCTTCAGCTTACTTCTCGACATCAGGGAATCAATAAAGTTAAACTGACCCGCGGATAGTTTTTCTCCCCCATCAATAGTCACGCATTCTCCCGTGATATAAGGAGCCAGATCACTCATCAAAAAGGAAGCGAGATTGGCGAGTTCTTCATGGTTGCCGTATCGTCCGGCCGGAATTTTATCCAGATATTTTTTCTCGAATTTCTTGGTTGGAAAGAGGCGTGTCCATGCACCTTCGGTTGGAAATGGCCCCGGGGCAATGGCATTGACACGAATATCATACTCCGCCCATTCGAAGGCCAGCGATCGGGTCATGGCCAATACTCCTGCTTTTGAACAGGCCGATGGAAGTACAAATCCTGATCCGGCATCCTCGGCATAGGTGGTCACAATATTCAAAATATTCCCCTTCTCTTTCTGCTTGATGAGATGGTTGCCAAAATGGTGAGTACAGTTGAAACTACCGATCAACACGATATCTACAATGGCTTTAAATCCACCCGGCGTAAGATCTTCAGATGCGCTCAAAAAGTTCCCGGCGGCGTTGTTTACCAGTCCGGTTACTTTTCCCATATCGCTGATGATTCCGTCAAACATCTGTCCGACAGCCTCATAATCGCGTACATCCGCAACGTAATAGTGAACATCCGTGCCGTATTCCTTCAACTCTTTTACAGCCTTTTCCAATTTCTCTTCCGTTCTTCCACAAATGGCAATATCAGCGCCAAGTTTTGCAAATTTATGAGCCATGGAAAGCCCCAGCCCACTTCCCCCGCCGGTGATGAGGATGGTTTCGTTTTCTAAAGTGTTGTCTTTAAACATGTTATTAGTCTTGAGATTTGAGTCTTGAGTCGTGAGATTTTTTCTTTCTTAGTTTAACAAATAGTTCAAGTCATGTTTAGTCTTGAGATTTTTTGTGATAAAAATCCCCTCCTTTTCAAGGAGGGGACATAGGGGTGGTTCCCGATGAATTTTGTTAAAAAAGAACCTTTAATTCATGTGCTCTTTTCTTAAATATCCTTTCCAGATAAGTAATAATGCTATCGTAATCCTCATTCAAATCTTCATTCTTCAATCTTATCATTTTAATTCCTTCAGTTCTTAAATATTCATCCTTCTTTTGATCACGTATTCTATTGTTTTTGAAATAATGCACATCACCATCAATTTCTATAGCTAACTTCAACTTAGGGCAGTAAAAATCGATTATATAATTCTTAATTCCGTATTGGCGTCTGACTTTGAAACCAAACATCTTTTTTCCCTTCAGGTCACTCCATAATCGGACTTCCCATTTCGTCATATTATTTCGAAGATACTGGCGATACTTTTTGGTGTGTTTTGGATTCAGCATAAATGAATTTTCAATTTTTCACTCAGTCATTCAGAACCACCCCCGGCCCCTCCTTGCGAAGGAGGGGATAATTTCCGTCCTTCTCAATACTCAAGTTCATCAAACACACCGCGCCATTACGTTGATCAGGTGCTAAACAAAAGTTAACTACTACCTCTACAAC
>PWFZ01000198.1 GCA_003555185.1 Balneolaceae bacterium
ATCTTCTAAAAAGCCCGTGGATGATGATTCATCCACCGATTATTTTCGTTGGCTTTGCAATGATGACGGTACCGTTTGCATTTGCAATCGCTTCACTATGGACTAAAACGTATCACGATTGGATTAAACCGGCACTTCCGTGGACGCTGGCTGCCAATCTTTGCCTTCTTACAGCTATTTTTCTTGGCGGATACTGGGCTTATGAAACTCTGTCTTTCGGAGGATACTGGGCGTGGGATCCGGTAGAAAACGCTTCACTCGTTCCGTGGCTTATCGGTACAGCCGGGATTCACGCGATGATTATTCAGCGAAAAAGTGCACGAGCTCATAAGGCAGCTATCTTTTTGGCAATTCTTGCCTACATCGGTATTGTTTATCAAACATTTTTGACGAGATCGGGAGTTTTAGCTGATCAATCGGTGCATAGTTTTGTAGATCTCGGCCTGTATGGTCAGCTGCTGCTATTCATTCTGGTGATGACATTCATGGGTATCGGTTTCTATCTTTATCGCTATAAAGATCTGCCAAGTCCGGAGAAGGAGTCAACTATTCTGAGTCGCGAATTTATGACCTTCACAGGGTCTATGCTTCTGCTGATTCTTGGACTTGTGATCATCCTGGGAACCAGTTCTCCTGTGTTGGGACGATTATTTGTAGATAATCCTACTCCGCCCGAAATGGCTTTTTACAATCAGTGGAGTATGCCGATTGTAATCATAATGGCTCTGTTCACAGTGCTGGGTCAGCATTTATTCTGGAAAAGATATACATGGGAGTCACTAGCCGGAGTATTGACCATTCCTTTAATTCTTACATCTATTGCTTCGGTATTAAGTATAGTGCTGGGCGATGTGAGAAGTATTTATTATATGGTCTTCATTTTTGCCGCATGGTTTGCTGTAATCGGGAATGCAGCTGTTATCGTAGACCTTATGAAGAGGAAGCCAAAGCTGATTGGGGGAGCACTGAATCATATTGGGTTTGGTGTATTACTACTCGGAATTCTTGCATCTTCGGTATATACCGAGTCGCTTTTGGATGAACGTACGGCAAATTATAATCAAAGAATTGCACAGGGCGACGTGTATGATGAAGAAGGGTTTCCTGTAACAACTCCAAGAGAAATGTTTGAAATGGAGCTGAACAGTCCCAAATTGATCAACGAAAAATGGATGGTAACTTATGAGGGGTATGAACTTTCTGATTCGCCAAGGGCAGGTCAGCAAACGTATCGCCTTAAATTCGAACCCATTGATGGCGGAAGAACTTTTTATATGAATCCGGAAGTTTATCCAATGCTTACCACTTCAACTATGGATAATATTGAGTGGTCTGTTGACCCGCATGTTCGAACAGGCTGGACGAGTGATATCTATCTTTATGTTGCGGGAAGTAAGTATGTTCAACAGGAAAACGAGCGTGTAGCTGCTATGGGCGAAATGCAGCCTGCAGTAGATCAGGAAGATGACAAGCAGACGGTAGAAATAAATAAAGGTGAAACCGCTGAAGCAGGTGAATTTTCATTTACTTTTCAGGAGTTCTTGCCTGCTGAGGAAAATCAGCTACCTGACGATACTCAAATTGGAATTCGATCTCTGATTCGTGTAGAGCACGTGCCAAGCGGTGAAGCATACGAAGTTGAGCCACTTTTTGCCGTCTATACTGAAGAGGGTAGAAGCTTCACTTATGCACCGACTTTAGAGATTGAAAGGTGGAGTTTGAAAGTGCAATTTACCAGTGTTCTGCCAGAGTCAGATTCAATTGAACTAACTGTAGAAGGGTTGAGCCAGTCATTCGAAGAAGATTGGATTCTCGTTGTAGCAGAAATAAAACCGTTTGTTTCGGTTGTATGGCTGGGTACCTTTTTACTGATGGGAGGTTTCTCTGTATCACTGCTCCGTCACTGGTCACGCGAGAAAAAGACCGGAGAGAATTCGTAATCAGAGAACGTCGCTGAATTCACTATTATAACATCGTAATAGTGAACCAACCAATTTGAATTGCTAACTCTTCGAACTACATATAAAAAGCTAATTGGGATGGGCCTTTTTTCCTGTCTCTTTTTGCTTATACCCGTCTTAGCTCATTCACAGGCAGATCCTAAAGGTGCACTCATACGATCAGCAATTCTTCCCGGATGGGGACATTATTACGTCGATAAATCTGACTGGAAACGCGGAAAATATCACCTTGGAGCTGATCTTATTTTAATAATGGGTTACTTTGGGCTTGATGCGCGAGCCTCAAATATTGAGAATCAGTTTATTACTCTTGCAAATCTAAGAGCTGATGCGTCTATTGCTGAACGAGACAGGGCGTACAGGCTGGCAATCAGTCAATTTAATTCTCTTGCTGAATACAATGATTTTCAGCGCAGAAGCAGAAACTGGAATCTCATTCTTGATGATACTACTGAAAACAGATGGCACTGGAATAGTATTGATGACAGAATTCGGTACAGGGATTTACGACAAGATGCCGATCAAATAAGAACGCAATTGCCCGCTGTTATAGGGTTATTGGTTGTAAACCGAGTAATAAGTGGTATCAGTGCATTTACGAGAGCAAGAGATAATCGTGATGTACCAAAAGTAAGCGTTTTGCCTGCACATTCAGGATCGAACATCACAGGAATTGTAGCCAATATGAATATTGTATTTTTGTATGACACGATGGAAGTTCATAATAGAGTTTGAGGGAACTGATTTCAGCGGCTGGCAGAAACAGCCCGATCAGAGGACTGTGCAGGGAGAGCTTGAGACTGCACTATCTACGTTGTTTCAGCAGCCTGTACTTACAATGGGTCAGGGCAGGACTGATGCAGGAGTGCATGCAAGGGCACAGGTTGCTCATGCAGACCTTCCGTCCACAATTACTGTGGACAAGCTTCTGCACGCCTTCAGAGGCCTGCTTCCGAAAGATATGGCGGTGATTGATGCTAGTCCTGTTAATAAAGATTTTCATGCCAGATTTGATGCTGTCAGCCGTAGCTATCGTTACCAAATTTCGCTTCAACAGAATCCTATTTATCGCAGAGTTGTGTGGGCAATTCATCAACAGCCGGACTTTGAACTATTGGATCAATGTGCATCAATGGTTTCAGGTGAGCATAACTTTATCAACTTCTGCATACCACCAGATCAGAAAGAAATGACGACTATTTCTACCATTGAAAAAAGTATCTGGACAAAGGAAGGGCCACTTTTGGTGTATCAAATCGAGGGGAATCGGTTTTTGCGGCACCTGGTTCGCCGTTTAGTGGGTACGATGATTTGGGTAGGAACGGGTAAACTTACCGTTGATCAGTTTGAGAGCCTGTTGATCGGAAAAGAAGTCAAGAAAAAGGGGCATACAGCCCCGTCTACAGGTTTGATTTTAGAGAGTGTGAAGTATTGATCATTTCTTCACGGTTAATTTTCATATTCATCATGCAAACGCCACCACTGGTAGGGTGGGGTCTGAGGCCGGCTTTCAGGAGAGTCCTCCCAGGTTTCCTGGCGGCCGAATGGAGTTAGATCCAGTAACCTGAAGTGAGTATCAAACAGCTCCTCGCCACGCGCAGTGGTGTAATACGTTCTGTATACGTGGTTTTCGTTACGAATAAATACATTGACTGCGAAACCCCGTCCGGCTCCAAAAGCATCGGCAAAACGGCGTCCGTGATCGGTATACCACGGGGCGTTCCAGTTCATCCGTTTTTGCAGAGCAATGATCTCCTCCTGTGGTGCCGGAGAAGTAAACACAAATGTGGTATCACGCGCGTTTACGTGAGACAGATTGTGGCCGATGTTATCCATTACCATTGAGCAGCCCGAACAGGGTTTTGCTCCCGGTTCAAGCATGGCACAACCATATTTTTCGGCCCAAAATTCTTTCTTTAAGGGAATTTGAATTGAACCGCCCTCAGAAAGGGCGTGAAACACTTTTTCGGCTTCTTCTGCACTTTCGGGTTCAAGAGTGATATAAAAGTTATTACCAATAGTCAGAGATTCATCCATCGAATCTATTACATCAGTTCCCATTAAATTGACATTGCCAAGTGGCAATCCAATGTGGCAATTTTGTCCCGTTCTGAATCGGAGACATTCATAGGGTTCCCATCAATATCACCGAAACGGAGTATTTCTGTCAGTTCAACATCAAAAACCGATTGGTAATAATTGAATGCTTCTTCAGTGTTTCCATTAAAATAGAGGTAAGGGTGTGCAGTTTTCATAATCTCATTTTTTTTTAATTATTGGTTAACAGGAATTCACCTTTTCACGTCACCATTTATCGTCCGCCATTTTTTTACGCCTTACAAATTCCTTATTGCTCGGCTCGGCACTTGGGAAAGAACCAGTCTTGATATCACCGTTTGGTACATAGGTACTCATCACAACACCGGTGGTCGAAATCTTTGAGTTGACTAAATGCAGTGCGGAGGGGTTCGCAGTTTCGCTGAAGAGGCGCTTACCACGCCCAAGCACCACCGGGAATGTCCACACATTATATTCATCGATTATTGAGGAAGCCTGTAGCGTCTGAATCAAATTGCTGCTGCCGATTATCTGCAGATCGGGGCCCGGCTGGGCCTTCAGAGCGATGATCGCGGGTACGATATCACCGCGTAGCAGGGTCGAGTTATTCCAGTGTAGCTTTGTCCTCGTGCGCGAAGCAACATACTTTTTCGCCTCATTGAGTGTAATCGCAACCGGATGGTCATCCGGCTGGTAAGGCCAGTATGCTTCGAATATCTCATAAGTCCTGCGCCCAAGCACCAGCTCACGATCCTTGCCGTCGAAACCTGATGCTGACATATCCATGCTCTCGTCCGCATAATTGAACATCCAGCCGCCCATGTTAAAGCTGCCGGTAGGATCTTCTTCGGGCCCTCCGGGTGCTTGCATGATACCGTCTAGCGACACAAATGCAGATACGATTAATTTTCTCATAGATTTATTTTCCGTTATAAAATACATTCCACTTATGCCCATCGGGATCGGCAAAACCGCATCCGTACCAGTTGTTTTCTATTACGGCAGGTTCGCTAAAGATTGATCCACCTGCCTGATTTACCTGTTCAACCCAGGTGTGCACTTCTTCGCGACTGGTAGCGCCTATGGTAAACATGATCTCGCTTCCTTTGGTCAAATTGGCGGCATCACCTGCCGAGTGCAATTCAAATATCTCTTCGTCAAAGAAGTGTACTACGAATTCATTCTCACCGACTAAAAAACTGGCCAGTTGTTCACTTTTATGGTCTCCATTCGGCCGAAAACCCAAGTCGGTATAAAATTTTCTGGTTCGCTCTACGTCTTTTACAGCCAGGTTTGACCATACTTGTCGATTTCGGATGAATGATTCTGTTTTGCTCATTTAATTCAGGGTTTGTTCTATGTGATTAATGTTTTTTGTTACCAGCTCAGTGTCCATATACTCCAGCAAATCTTTCAGTTCGAATCAGTCCAAACTTTGTCGATTTCCTTATTAGTATGCATACCGGACAATCTACTTTCTGTCCCACTTTTAATATTCATCGGGATTCAAAATTTTATCACTCCCTGCCTGTATGCCGAGTCCGGTTGCACGGCCTTTTAGCTCTTCCCATTCTTCCTGGCGTCCGAGTGCTGTCAAATCGAGAAAGTAATTTGCCCCGCCAACCGCATCCACGCCTCGGCCGTATGTGGAGTAGGTGTGATAAATGTTGTTGTCTTTGCGCAGGAAACAGCTCAGCCCCGGTTGTTCTCCACTGGTATGATAATGCTGTCCCAAATGCTCAAGGGTAGCCTGATCGCGATAGTTGTACGTCACGGGGGTAACGGATTCATTTTGCGTGACGTGAAAATCGTAGTTAAAATCACTTTCGTATGAGGAGTACCACGGCATTGTCCATCCCATACGTTTTTTAAACAATTGAATTTTATGGAACGGTGCTCTCGACACCAATGCAAATGAGGTAGAACGAGTGTGCAGGTGATGAAGATGTCCCCTTGAAATGTGATCGCCCCAGGCTGAACAGCTACGGCAGCCCTGTTCCCAATCAGGGTCAAACATAAAGTGATAAATAATGAGCTGCATTCGGCCTTCGAAGAGATCAAGAAGACCCATCCTTCCATCTGGTCCTTCAAATTCATAATCCTTGCCAATGTTTACCATGGGCAGCCTCCGCCGCTCGGCGTTAAGTTGATCTCTTTTTCGGGTAAATTCTTTCTCTTTTTTCAGCAGCTTCTTTCGCTCTACGAGCCACTCATTACGTTTTACTATGTTCGGTAATGCGATGGTTTGTTTTGTCATAAGATCGTTACTGGAAGGTTAAAAAGGTGGTTATCAATAACTGATACAATGAGTTACCTTAAATTTAACTGATCAAACCGTAATTCAAAGGGGGGATTACGACAACCTTTCGGGTTGAATGCGACACCCGGCTTTGATAAATTTAATACATGAAACATGTATCCATACTTATACCGAAAGGCCATACCAGTCTGGTAAATATTGCTGGAACTCATCAGATATTTAATCAGGTGAATGGAATTGTGGCATCGCAGGGAGGTAAACCTGTTTTTAATGTTCAACTGGTTGGTTTGACTGAAGAAACAAAGCAGGACTCCGGTTTATTTTCAGTAAATCCGGAAGTATTGATTGATCAGGTTGAACAAACGGATTTGATCATTATTCCAGCAATCCATAATGAACCTGATGAAGCGCTTGAACGTAATCAAGCATTTATTCCCTGGATAACCGGGCATTACAAACAGGGCGCGGAAGTGGCTAGTTTATGTATAGGGGCTTATTTGCTTGCTGCCACCGGTTTACTGAAAGGGAAAAAATGCTCCACGCACTGGGCTCATGCAAGCGCCTTCAGAAATATGTACCCGGATGTGGATTTGGTTGACGACAGGATCATGACGGCCGAAGATGGGATCTATACCAGCGGTGGAGCTTATTCCTACTTAAATCTTCTTCTATACCTGATTGAGAGGAATGCAGGGCGCGAGGCAGCTATTATAGCTTCCAAGATGTTTATGATCGATATCGACAAAGAGAGTCAATCACCATTTATTATGTTTGAAGAGCAAAAAGAACATGATGATGAAATGGTAAAAGAGGCTCAAAAGATTATTGAAAACAGTTTTCAGGAAAAGTTATATGTCGAAGATATTGCCTCAAAACTATCCATAAGCCGGAGAAGCCTGGAGGGACGATTTAAAAAAGCTACCCGAAATACTTTGGTTGAATATATTCAGCGGGTAAAAGTGGAGGCGGCTAAAAAAAGGTTTGAAACCACCCGATTTAATGTAAATGAAATTATGTACGAAGTCGGTTACTCCGATACAAAATCTTTCCGCACTCTGTTTAAACGTATCACCGGTCTTACACCCGTCGAGTATAAAAATAAGTACCGGCGTATCCCTGCTGCGGGATAACTGCTGCTTTATAAAACCTGTCAGGTAGAAAGTAAGACATGGTATTTCTATAGGAATATCCCTGTCAATTCCACAAAGATAATTCGAGAACATTATTCGCGCTATTTGTCAATATTAGAAATACCATGTCTGGATGCTGGCAGAAATTACAAATTTTGGCTACTACCTACTCAGCAGCTACTTCTTCCTGAGCATCATTTTTTTCACTTTTAAATGCTGCACGTGGGGTTAATCCCAGTCGTTCAAACATTTGCTGATCTTCATTAAGATCGTTGTTACAGGTTGTTAACAGTTTATCGCCTGTAAAGATGGAGTTAGCTCCTGCCATAAAACAGTGTGCCTGTTCTTCCATACTCATATTTACACGGCCTGCAGACAGTCGAACCATTGCATCTGGCATTGTAATTCTCGCAGTTGCAATCATTCTTGCCATATCGTCCCATGGTACTTTTGGCTGATTTTCCATTGGGGTTCCTTTTACTGCAATAAGTGCATTAATTGGAACAGATCCGGGGTGAGAAGGCATGGTAGACAGGTTATGAATCAGTTCAATACGGTCACGGTCTGTTTCTCCCATTCCTATAATTCCACCACAACAAACCGAAATCTCATTATTTCGTACGGTATCGAGAGTTTCCAAACGATCTTCGTACGTACGCGTAGAAATAATTCTGTTGTAAAAATCTTCACTGCTGTCAAGATTGTGGTTATATGCATATAGACCGGCTTCTTTTAATTTCACTGCCTGTTCATCTGTTAGCATTCCAAGAGTACAGCAGACTTCCATATCCATGTCTGTTACTTTGCGAACCATATCGATTACGCGATCGAAATCTTTATTGCCCCGTGCGTTTCTCCATGCAGCGCCCATGCAAAATCTTGTGCTACCTGCATCTTTGGCTTTTTCGGCTGCAGATAAGATTACGTCTGAGTCGAGCATTTTTTCTGCATCAACTTCTGTTTGATAACGAGCTGACTGTGGACAGTAAGCACAATCTTCCGGGCAACCACCGGTTTTTATTGAGAGCAACGTACAAACCTGTACTTCCCCGGTATCGTGGTGCTCTCGGTGAACGGTGGCGGCTTGATAAATAAGTTCAAGCAAAGGAGTGTTGTAAATTGATTCGATCTCATCTAACGTCCAATCGGTACGAATATCAGCCATTTTATTAAGAAATATTTTTTAATAGTAAATTGTTTTGAGCAATAAATTTGATGTATAATAATCGATGAAAATGAAGCGGAATGCAAGAAATAGTTCAGCAGAATATGGCTCAGAATAACATTGACGTTTTAGTATCAGGTAAAACATCGTTTAAGATTGAGGTTCCTTATAAACTTATAGAAGTAGGGGAAAGAAATAAGCCCAAACCTCTATTGGTGTATTTTCACGGATTTGGTGAAAACATCAAACAGTTTGAAAAAAAATGCGAAAAGATTGTAACAATCGAAGCGTACCATCTCTTTATACAGGGACCTTATCCTATTTATGATCGGAAAAAGTCTAAGAATGTATCGGATTGGGGGAGGGCCTGGTATTTATTTGATGGAAACAGAGGCCAATTTATAAAGTCACTGGAGATAACTTCCGAGTTTATTCAGGATGTAATTGACAGGCTACTTAAAAGTATAAAGCCAACTCGGATTGGTGTGGTTGGATATTCGATGGGTGGCTATCTGGCCGGTTATTTTGCCCTTACAAGGTGGAAGCATGTGAATGAATTAATAGTTTGTGGTGCACGAATAAAAACTGAGGTATTAGATGGAAATTGGAGTAATATTAAGCATCTTCAGATATTGGCTGTACATGGAGAAAAAGATGATAAAGTCGATTTTAAACCTCAGCAAAAAGAGATCAACAGATTGAAAAGTGATGGTATAAATGCTGAATTTATTTTAATAAATGAGTCTCATACATTTAACAAAAACTATACTCATGAAATATATAGTTGGTTAAAAAAAGTTGGGTACAAAGAGATCAAAAGTAATTTTTGATTCTAAAAATTTTACGTTAATGTTACGAAAACAGTTAACCGCTATTCATAAATGCAACTATGTCTACATCTAATGTTGAGAAGATCCCGATGAACGTACTTGTAATCGAAGACGATGCTACTGTTCGAACGTTGGTTAAAGCAATTTTAGAGCATAAGGGAAATATTGTTTCAGTAGCAGAAACAGCTACTGATGGTCAAAA
>PWFZ01000313.1 GCA_003555185.1 Balneolaceae bacterium
AAAATCATGCCCGGCAACTCGCTGAAGAAGATCATCCGACAGCGAAAGATGCGAACGAAATTACAGATTTAATTAAAGAGGCTGATGAGCATGCCCGAACCCTCGCAAAGGGATTGGTTCCAGTAGAGTTTGACGAAAAAGGTTTAGAAGCAGCGTTGGAACGACTCCGGGTCAATGCCGAAAAACTTTTTGGACTTATCTGCACGCTTGAGATTATAGGATCACTGAATTTTGAGGATACAACGCAAGCAATTCACCTCTATAGAATTGCACAGGAGGCTGTAAGTAATGCAGTTAAGCATGGTAACGCGACTAAAGTCTCTATCAACCTGGTGGCCACAAAAGAGCATATTCGGTTACGGATATCCGATAATGGCAACGGCTTCGAGGATAACTGGGATAATGATGGCGGACTGGGCGTTCGAATTATGCAGTTCCGCGCGCGATTGATTGGCGGAAATCTCGAAATTATTGATTCACCGGATAGAGGCGCTGTTATTATGTGCACAATGCCTATTTTGTGATCGCTTCAAAAAACAGAATTTAGGCTCATACCGTTGGCGGAAGCCGAACTATCAACTCATACTTTAAACCAAAATAACTGTGGCCCCAAAAAAAAGAATATATATTGTTGATGATCATCCTTTAATGAGAAAAGGAATGGCGATGACGTTACAGGCAAATGTAGAGTTTGAGGTTTGTGGCCAAAGTGAAACAGCCGAACAGGCACTTACCGAGATTCCAAATCTTAAACCGGATGTAGCCGTAATTGACATTTCGTTACCTGGAATGAACGGTATTGAACTCATTAAACATTTGTTATCGCAGATGGAAAACCTGAAAGTACTTGTGGTATCTCGGCACGACGAAGAGCTCTATGCCGAGCGGGCGATCCGCGCCGGAGCAAAAGGTTATTTAATGAAGCTGGAAGCCGGAGATGTGATAGTGAGTGCAGTTCGCCAAATTCTAAATGGTGGGATCTACCTGAGTGATAAAATTGGTTCTCAGTTGATTATGAAGCTTGCTTCGGGTCAGTCCACCGGAGATAATCCGCTAGAGTTATTAAGTGACAGGGAACTGGAAGTTTTTGAGCTGACCGGAAAAGGAGAATCAACAAAAGAGATTGCCGAGCGGCTTCACGTATCGGTTAAAACAGTGGACACCTACCGTGCACGCATCAAAGATAAAATGGACCTGAAAAGTGCGAATGAGCTACTCCGCCGGGCTGTGCAATGGGTCGATGATTCGATTTAAAGATAGATTTATTTGCTCCTGACCAAGCCTGATTTACAGAACTAATCAAGATTAGTGATGAACTGATTCCCCTCTTGAGAGGGGACGCAAGGGTGTGTTCGACGTACTGAGTCAAACAAGGTAACCTGCGAAAATCTGCGGAACTCTGCGAGAAATACTTTGGGAAGTAACTTTTAGCCGCTAGATTTTTTATAAATAATCTAAGTACTGCAACCACCGCGACCCGAGAAGTCAGTATCTAACAAGACTTACGAATGCGTTGATATGGGGCACATGAGAATTCTTGCGCAATCCGGGATTATATAAGCCAAAATCAACGCTCAAAGAATCATCCCCCTGCTCACTACGTTCGCTGCCCCCTTCAAAGGGGGACTTTAAATTCTGCGAAACTCCGCGTAGTACACCGCGGAACTCTGCGAGAAATACTTTGGGAAGTAACTTTTAGCCGCTAGATTTTTTATAAATAATCTAAGTACTGCAACCACCGCGATCCGAGAAGTCAGTATCGAACAAGACTTACAAATGCGTTGATATGAGGCACAAGAGAATTCTTGCGCCATCTGATAATCGACTTATATCCCTTAAACAAAAAAAGCCATCCCGATTTTCATCAGAATGGCTTTTCAAAAGTATCTAGAAAAAATATTAACCGAGATAGGCGCGAAGTGCTGCGCTGCGGTTGTGATGTCGTAATTTTCTAAGGGCTTTCTCTTTAATCTGACGAACACGTTCACGGGTCAGATCAAATCGTTCGCCAATCTCTTCAAGAGTAAGTGAGTGCTCGCGTCCGATACCAAAATAAAGTCGAATCACTTCAGCTTCCCGTTTGGTCAGTTTCGATAGAGCACGCTCAATCTCAACTTTCAGAGACTCTCCCATCAACTCGTTATCGGGATCAGGAATCTCTTCGTTTTCAAGAACATCCAACAGTCTGTTGTCTTCACCCTGGGCAAAAGGAGCGTCCATGGAAAGGTGACGACCGGAAATCTTCAAAGTATCGGCAACTTCGCCAACGGTCATTTCAAGACTTTCAGCCAGTTCAGCAGCTGAAGGTACTCGCTCATATTCCTGCTCGAGTTTTGAAAGCTCTTTACCAATTTTGTTAAGTGCTCCTACCCTGTTGAGCGGCAAACGTACAATTCTACTTTGCTCGGCAAGTGCCTGCAGAATAGACTGGCGAATCCACCAAACGGCATACGAAATAAATTTAAATCCACGGGTTTCATCAAACCGTTTTGCGGCTTTAATCAAACCAAGGTTTCCCTCATTAATCAGATCACCCAAAGAAAGACCCTGATTTTGGTACTGTTTTGCAACAGAAACCACAAACCGCAGATTGGCTTTGGTTAAATCTTCGAGTGCACGCTGTGATCCTTTCTGAATTTCCTTGGCAAGACGAACTTCGTCATCGGGTGTGATTAATTTCTCTTTTCCAATTTCGTGCAGATAGCGATCTAATGATTCGGATTCGCGGGTAGAAATTCCTGAGCTTTTTGCCACTATGAAGGATGTTTAATTAATGTGATAACGAAATTCGGGCTTAATAAAATAACTCTTACTTGTATACGCAATAAATAGCTATTTGTTGCTCCTTTTTATGCTTATTCAGCAAGCTTATTAATATATCCATAATTTTGAAAAAATAGTAGGCCATTCTTCTTTTCAAATAAATTGAAGAAACGACTTTCCCTTAAGTTTATTGGGGATATTAAAAATGTCGAGTATCGTTGCTGAAACGTCAGAAAAAGTACCTCTTATCCCCAAATCGACATTTTCAGTACTCCCTTTATGAACCACCAGAAGGGGTACAAATTCACGAGTATGGTCAGTACTGTTGTCACCGGGATCATTTCCGTGGTCTCCGGTGAGAATCAAAATGTCGTCATCTTTAAGTTTTCCGACCATAGCGGGCAAAGCTCTGTCAATTTCCTGTAAGCATTCTGCGTATCCTTCAGGGTCTTGCCGGTGTCCATAAATCTGATCGGTATCTATCAGATTGGTAAATACAAAACTGCGGTCAACTTCTGCACTCATCAGGCTCAATAGCTGTGAAATTCCTTCGGCATTGCTTTTAGTTTTTCGATATTGTGTAAACCCGATTCCTGCAAACAGATCCACGACTTTACCAATGGAATAGGTTTTAACAGAGTTCCCCTGTAATTCCGTTAGCAAATTCGGTTCCGGGGGGATAGATGAAAAATCCTTCCGCTGATCAGAAATCCGTTCATACGATCCAGGACTTCCCTTAAACGGCCGAGCGATTACCCTCCCCACTTCATACTCGCCCACCGTAACATGGTTTCTTACAAATTCACACCATTCATACAACTTTTCAGATGATGTCACATCCACATGACAAGCCACCTGAAACACACTGTCGGCTGATGTATACACAATCGGACGACCGGTTTTTTGATGCTCCTCTCCATAATCATCAATCACATCTGTACCCGAATAGGGTTTATTGCAGAGCACACCATCTGCTTCAATATTATCGCTAAATTTATTTAAAACTATATCCGGAAAACCATGAGGAAATGTTGGAAATGGTTTATCGAGATGAATCCCTGCAAGCTCCCAGTGACCGGTTGTTGAATCTTTGCCGGCAGATGCCTCTCTCATTTTACCCCAGTTGGCAAGAGGTTTGTCCACAGGCTTTATAGATTCAAGTGACTCAATATTTCCCAACCCCATCGCCTCGAAGTTGGGCAGCCTGCACTTTGTAATTTCACTCACATGCCCCAGCGTATGGGCATCTTCATTCCCGTACACTGCGGCATCTTCCTGTGCGCCAATTCCCAGACCATCAATGATCACCAAAAAACATCTTGCCATATCACTTTATTTCTGAAGTTATGCCGATTTATTGATCACAGTCGAAAGTGCTTTTTTTGCTTTCGACACGATCTCGTGAACGTCTGCATCCCTTTTTTCGAGCTTTGTATATCCGCAACGAATTTCAACATCAATTTTCTGACCGTCACTCAGCTCAACCGGTTTTTTAAAGATATCTTCTGCCGCGTTCATCCACTCACCATGCTGATGTAGATCTTCGCTGAACAAAAGGCAGCTCAGTACATAGTCGCTATTAAAGCCTATATAACCATTAAACCCTAATCTTGATGGGTTTAAAATCCGCACCAGAGTTTTTTGCAGCCTCTTTAAATCTTCCAGACGATAACGGGATCGAAGTGACTGAATGTTTTCGATCGTAATTAATCCAAACCATACGTGCTGATTACTAATTTCTTTACGGGCAATCTCTTTCTCAAGCGTTTTTTCCCATAAGTCAGGAATAAAGCTACCATACTCGGTTGTGAACAGATCTTCATGAACCGGTATTTTGCCCAAATTCACCTGAATGGATAGTGTTGCTATCCGCGCCAAATTGATCAGCTGATGTTTGGTTGACTCCTTAAATGTGAGTGGGTTCGCATCATACGCTACAACCACACCATGTCGTCTTCCCGATATGATAAGTGGAATGGCAAGAGTTGCCCCTTCAGTATGCTGTTCATCCGTGGCAATTCGTTTCGGATTTTGATTAAAGTGAATAGAAAATTGAGGTTCCCCTTTTTGCAGGGCGTCATATACCATAGACTTCTCTTCAACCACCAGTCCAATGGACGGATTCTTTTTGGCACCTGAAGAAGTAAGTACGGATGTCCAAACGTCCATTCCGCGCAGAACTACCGACACACCGCCAGTAGGAAGTAGTCGCTTCATCTCCTCCATCATCGAATTCAGAATATCCACACGGTGGTGTTTGGGCAAAATCCTTGTTAGTGACTCTTCGTAATCAACCCACTCTTTTTGGTTTTGATGCAAATCTGTAAGTTCGAGATAGGTATTCAACACATTAATCAGTGCATTTTTATAGGCCGAAAAAGTCTCCTGAAATTCAGGCAGATTCAGAGGACGTTCTGTTTCCACTCCAGTAATGGCAACCAATTCCCCATTGTTTATAAAAGGAATCAGCGTAATATTTTTAATCGGTACAAAATCGTAATAATGTCGAAGCTGCTCATCTTCAATATCTGTACCCACTCTTAGTTGTACGGTTTTTGTGATGTCGATGTACTCCCGCAAATACATCTGCTCGAAGTTTATCCTGTCCTGAAACATCACATTCGGGAGTTTAGTTGAGCTGGTTTCAAGAACAAATTGCTCTCTTGAACGATTCACCCAATAAATATATACCGTTTCAGCTTCCGTAGATTTTCGTAATAAGTGCACAACATCATCCATGATGTGCTTAAACTCGAGCAGAGCTTTTTCTTCTCGTTTTATAGACATGTGTTATTTGATTTCAATTATCTATCTGATCAGCAAGGTTTTCAGCTTTTTCCACCATCGATTCAAACAGCGAAAGCCCGCGGTTCCAGAAGTTTTCGTCTCGAATATCAATATCCATTTTTGCGATTAAGTTGTGTGGCCAGTCAGACCCACCTGCTTCCAACAGGGTCAGATATTTATCAGCAAAGCCATCTTTATTTGATGTATACGAATCATAAAGGGCAAGTACAAGAAGCTCACCAAACGCGTATGCATACACATATCCCGGAGTATGCAGAAAATGAGGAATATAGCACCACCATAGTTTATACTCGTCTGTTAATTCAACTGAATCTCCGTAAATTTCTTCCTGCGTCTGAAACCACAAATCGGAAAACTGTTCTGTTGTCAACTCACCCTCATTACGGCGTGCGTTGTGAATTCTATCTTCAAACCGATTCATCGAAATTTGCCGGAATACCGTCGCAATGGTATCGTCAATTTTACTCATCAGAAGTGCCAGCTGTTCTTTCGGATCATCTAGCTTGCTCATCAATTTATTGAATACGAGCATTTCTCCAAATACTGATGCAGTTTCAGCCGTAGTCAGCGGTGTGGATGATTGCAGTTCCCCCTGCTTACGCGCCATATACTGGTGAACACCATGACCCAACTCGTGCGCTAATGTCTGCACATCGCGCAATTGACCATCATAGTTCATAAACACATAGGGATGAACAGATGTTACCGTGCTGGCTGAATAGGCTCCTCCCCTTTTTCCCGGCTTAATGGCTGCATCAATCCAGCCTTCATCAAAAAACTTTGCGGTAATGGTTCTCATCTCAGGATGAAAATCTCCATATGCATCCAAGACAATATTCTGTGCCTCATCCCAGCTTACTTTTGTTGATGTCTTCGCGATAGGCGCATATCGATCGTAATCGTAGAGTTTATCAAAGCCCAAAAGTTTTTTCTTAAGCTTATAGTAGCGCTGTACAAGATGGTAGTTTCCTGTCACCGCACTTACGAGTGAGTCCACCGTTTTTTTATCGGTTTGATTGGCCAGATTTCTCGATGAAATCCAATCATCATACCCGCGAAGTTTATCATTCGTGTGTTTGTCAGCCAATATGGTATTGAAAATAAACGTGAGTGATCGGGTGTGATCTTCAAACGTATCAGTCAGTGACTTATGGGCTTTTTTACGTATTTCACGATCCGGATTGTGAAGCTTACTCAAAACCTGCTGCTCGGTTAAGGACTCTCCTTCGAACTCAAATCTTGCCGCGCCCAAAGTTTCGTCGAAATATCGATTCCATGCGGCACGACCGGTAACTGATTTCGCACTCATCACTTTCTCGGCTTCTTCGGTGAGAGTATGTTCTTTATATCTTCGAGATGTTTCCAGGTAGTGTTTCCACGCTGCGAGTTCATCAGACTGAATCAATTTATCCGCTTTTCGGTCATCTAATTTTAACCACTCTACATCAAAAAACACCAGCTTCTGACTGAGATCCGATCCCAGTTCACTTGCTTCCTGCAGCAATTTTCCAAGTTCGGGATCTTCCGTATTCGTTGACCAAATAAGGTGAGAGTACGATCCGATTTTTCCTGCCACCTGTATCAATTCTTCATATTCTCTCAATGCTTTTGCAAATTCAACTGCAGATAATTTTTCAACCTTTCCATGGTAATTTTCTGCAAATGTATCCGCATCCTTTAGTAAAGTTTTTTTATCCGACTTCAGCACGGGATCTTTAGGTGATGCATACAAGTCTGATAAATCCCATTTTACCTCTTCTGCTCCTGACAATTCATCTTTGCTTTTATTGCTCATTTACATCTGTATTTCGTGTTCATTTTAAAACTGAATATAATCAATCGAACCGCTTCTTTAAATGTAATTTTCAAAAAGAAGAAGGTCGTATTTTTGAATTAAAACCAATCGTTTTTTAGTTCATTATTAGTTCATTATTGGTTAATTTGAGAACCAATTTATATAATGAAACAATTTTTTGATCTAATTCACTTTAGATGCCAACTAATCGCCGAAGCACTAACGTTATATATATTATGCTTCGGAATTCGATTATAATCAAATCTTACAATTAATTTAATCAGAATATTCCATTTTGAAATCCCTTGAAGCTGTCTTTGGTCCCAACTCCGCATTGGTTGAAGAACTCTACGATCAATACCAGGAAAACCCGGATTTAGTACCCGATCACTGGAGATCCTATTTCGACAAAATTAATGGTAATGAAGCACCCGCACCTGCTCAAAAAGCGCCGGTACAACCCGCCGCCCCAAGAGAAGCAGTAAGGAAAGCTAAAAAACCGGCACCAAAGAAAGATACCACACCCGGTGTTCCTGAAACGGCAGAGCTCCAAAAAATTAAAGGAGTTGCATCAAAGATTGTTGAGAATATGGATGCCAGTATAGAAGTGCCTACAGCTACTTCGCTCCGGGTTCTTCCCATGAAAATGCTGACAGAAGACCGGGCTATTATCAATCGTCATTTATTGAAGAATGGCGAGCCTAAAGCATCTTTTACACATTTTATTGCATGGGCGGTAATTAAAGCCATCAAAGAGTTTCCATCCATTAATAGCTATTACACTAAAAAGGATGGCAACCACTACCGTGTAGTGCCAAAACAAGTGAATTTAGGTATTGCCATTGATCTTGCCGGTAAAGATGGAAAACGGAATCTGGTCGTACCAAATATTAAGGGCGTAGACAAAATGAACTTCAAAGAGTTCTTGTACGCCTATGCCGAGATTATAGACAAAGCACGTAACGGTAAACTTGAAATTAGTGACTTCCAGGAAACAACTATCAGTGTTACTAATCCCGGAACCATCGGTACAATCTCTTCTGTACCCCGGTTGATGAAAGGTCAGGGCGCAATTATTGCTACAGGTTCTATCAACTACCCTGCTGAATTTCAATCAATGGCTCAGGATGTACTCAATCAACTGGGTGTGAGCAAAGTGATGAGCATTACCTGTACGTACGATCACAGAATTATACAGGGTGCTGAATCAGGATCATTCCTGCAAAAAATTCACCATCTACTAAACGGTGAAGAAGACTTTTTCGACAAAATATTCAAAGATCTCGACATTCCTTATGAGCCCCTTCCATTTGGCGATGATAAGTATGAAGGGCAGCTCAGCGGAGCCGGAAATACGCTTGAGCATGATAAAAGAGCTATTGCTGTTTGGCGACTCATAAACATGTACCGAATGAGAGGTCACGTTTTAGCTGACCTTGATCCACTTGAGGCCAGACCGGGGCACAGTCCTGAACTCGATCTTGAATATTATGGATTAACCCTTTGGGATCTGGATCGCGAATTCTATTGCGAAGGTTTGGGTGGATTTAAAACCGCCAAACTTCGGGATATCATCAAACTATTGCGTGATACCTATTGCGGAAAAATCGGGTCAGAATACATGCACCTGTTAGATTTGGATGAGAGAAGGTGGCTTCGTGAAAAAATGGAGTCAACCACCAATACTCCCAATCTCACAAAAGACGACAAACAGTCGATTCTGCATAAATTGAATCAGGCCATGGCGTTTGAGCAATTTTTGCACAAAAAGTATGTAGGTCACAAGCGATTTTCTCTGGAAGGCGCTGAAACCCTTATCCCGCTCATTCACTTTTTGATGGATAAAGCCGGCGAAAATGATATAGAGAAATTCTTTTTAGGAATGGCTCACCGGGGCAGATTGAATATTCTAGTGAATATCATGAATAAACCCTATCGAAAGGTATTCGCTGATTTTGAAGGAAATATCGATCCAGAAACTATTCAGGGTTCGGGCGATGTTAAATATCACCTTGGCGCAAAAGGTGAATACGAAACCAAGAGCGGGAAACCAATTGAAGTAGAACTTTTGCCCAATCCGAGTCACCTCGAGGCCGTCAATCCT
>PWFZ01000178.1 GCA_003555185.1 Balneolaceae bacterium
TATTCCAAAATGAGTTGATCCAGGCGTTGTTATTGCGAAGGTGTGCCCTCTGCTATGGTTAATGGATTCAGCCTCAGAAAAATATTCCAAAATGAGTTGATCCAGGCGTTGTTATTGCGAAGACATGCTTCGCGACTTGAAGGATGTCGCTTCCTATGTTACATTCGCCCGACGCAAAATCTTATTCAGTAACCGCGGAGTAAATCTTTTCAGGTAAATCGTCAAAATCTCTTTTCCCCCAATATAAATTTCATCCTGACCGCTTGAGACTTTTGGGAGCAGCTTCTCTGCGAACTGGTCAGCAGTCATTGCTTTTTTGTGTGCCTGACCCATTTCGTTCATTTCTGAGCCATCAGCTGTTAAGGCATGTTTTGTGATATCTGTTTTTACAAATCCCGGACAGACCAGCGTTATGTTTATTTTTTTGTCCATCACCTCCTGGCGCAGGCAATCGAACCAGCCATGAAGTGCGTGTTTAGAAGCTGCGTATGCAGATCGGTATTTGGTCCCGATTTTACCCATCACACTGCTGGTTACAATTATGTGGCCGTGCCCCCGTTCAATCATCTTTGGAACTACAGCTTGTGCAAGAGCTATTGTTCCAAAAAAATTAATTTCCATCAACTTGCGAACAGAATCCATTTCTGCTTCAAGAGCAAGTGCCCGCTGACTAATGCCACCGTTATTAAACAAAATGTCTACCTGTCCAAAAATCCTCTCTGCATCTTCTGCTTTCTGTGGAATTGAATCAGAATCAGCTAAATCGAGCTGTAAAATGGCAATCGATTCAGGATCGCCCGTACAATTTTCCTTTACTCGTTCGAGTTCTTCAATCCGTCTGGAAGACAGAATTAACCGTGCCCCCTTTTTGTTTAATGCATACGCTAAAGCTTCACCAATTCCTGATGAGGCACCTGTTATCCAAATTACTTTATCTTGATAATACATTTTTGAATATAATGGGTAGAAGTTAAAAACGAATATAATCGATTTGATGCGAACTATGAATAAAGATTCTTAATCACTTTTCACTATTTTTGGGTACTGAAATTAAATTCCAATAATCATTATGCAACCGAAACACACCATTTTATTAGTTGAAGATGAAAAAGAGCCTGCAGATATGCTTGCCAACTTTTTAGAACTTGAAGACTATCAGGTACTCACTGCGTATGATGGTAAACAAGCCCTACAGCTCATCGAGGAAAAGGCCGGCGAAATTCAACTGGCAATTCTGGATATCATGGTACCTCATATAGACGGCAAGGAGATTTGCAGGGTGATTCGCCGCCACCCAATTTTAAGCGATATACCGGTCATTTTTCTAACCGCAAAAGACAAAGAGAAAGATGAAATAGAAGGTTTGGAATTAGGAGCTGATGATTATATCCCAAAACCGGCAAGTTTGAAGCTGGTAAAAACACACATTGACTCATTAATCCGTCGTCAACAGCCACAAAACAGTAAATGGATACAGTATAAGGATCTATACCTCGACACCGTTGGCAAAGATCTCTATTATAAAGATGAACGAATTGATGTGACATCAACAGAGTATGTATTGGCGGAAATGTTTTTTCAAAACCCGAAAGTGGTATTCAGCCGTCAGCAGATTTTGGAGCATATCGGTGATGATGACAAGTTTGTATTTGATCGAACGGTTGATGTCCACATCAAAAATTTACGGCTCAAACTTGGGGATGCGGCTGATATCATAAAAACCTACAGAGGCCTGGGCTATGGCATGAACCGAGACCTCATCAGAGCATGAGTATTCGGGCAAAGTTAGCGTGGACATTTATTCTGCTGCTCATTTTTGGCATTACCGCCATTAGCAGCTATTCTATTTTGTTTATCAGAAATTACCTGCTAAATGAGGGCGAGCAGCAAATTCTCAACGACACGGAATGGCTATCTATTACCATCGAGAACCTCCGTCAGGATGAGCAGTTTGAAACGAATTTAAACGAGGCTGCAAGAACATCAGGGTACCGGCTTTCTATTTATGATGAAGAAGGAATTTTGTTTGCTTCTGTTCCCTATCACGAGGACGTGGTGGCTCCTGGACGACTGGAAACGACGCTGAGGGGCTCCATCAGACAAAACAGTGAAGTAAGGCTGATGGATTTGCCTGAAAGTGATGAGCTGAGTGCTTACGTAGCTCTGGACGGTGAAAATAATCCGGCCCACTACCTGCAGGTAAGTATTTATAAAGATCAGATTTACGAACCTATCAAAACTATTCGGTGGATCATTTACACGGGGATGTTCATATCCATGGGATTGGTGATTTTGGTGAGCGTCCTTTTCTCCCGATACATCTCCCGGCCCATCATTCAGCTCGAATCAGCCGCTCGCGATATTGCAGGTGGAAATGTGGACAGAACACTCGATTTAGACCGGAATGATGAATTTGGTACACTCGCGAAATCGCTAAACAAAATGGCCGATCGTCTTCGTGCGGATAACGAAGAGTTGAAGCGTCTTTATGAGCGTCAAAGCCAGTTTTTTGCAGACATTACACATGAAATTCGGAATCCACTCCATACCATTTCGGGATCACTCGAAATGCTTCAAATTAAAAAGCTGGATGAGAAAAAGCGTGATCAATATCTGGATACGGCTTTTCGTCAGACCGAAAGAATCAGCCGTTTATTTAAAGATTTGGTAACTCTTCAGCGATACGACTCTGATAGCTATTTTATCGAACGAAAGGTGTTTGATATGAAGTCTGTACTGAATGACGTGGAGCAGCTTTACGGCAGCCGGGCAAAAGAAAAAGGGATCTCTCTGGTTTTTGATGACAAATCTGTTTCTGTTTATGCCGATCCCAATAAAATTGAACAGGTATTGGAAAACCTGATTTCAAACGCCATCAAATATACAAATGAAGGAAAAATAGAGGTGAAGTTAACTAAATCAGAAGATGAGTTGCTGGTTGAAGTGATCGATACCGGCATAGGAATTTCTGAGGATCATCTCGATCGGCTGTTTGATCGGTTTTATCGCACTGATAAAGCCCGTTCCCGGGACAAAGGGGGGACCGGTTTGGGGCTTGCCGTAGTGAAAAGCATTCTAAATGCTCACAATTCAGATATTTATGTAGAGAGCACACAGGGTAAAGGTTCCCGCTTCTGGTTTTATCTGCAGATACAGAATCAGGTTTAATCGTCGATCAACAGCTTGTGCGTGTAAGCTGCGATAATAGCGCCTACTCCCGGTGCAAGAAGATAAACCGGCAAGTGCTGATAACTGCTTCCATTGTTAATGTAATCAAATAAGATAAAGCCGCTGCTCATTGCCGGATTCAGCCCCGCTCCGGTGATTGGGATTGTGACAAGGTAGCAGCCCGCTAATCCAATACCCGCAATGGCCCCGTAAAGAGGATTGCGCCGCCTTCTGGAGGGATAGATCATGCACAAAAACAGTAGGATAAAGAAAAAAGAAAAGAGAACTTCCACTGCGATAAATTCATAAGGGAGAGTAGCTTGGTCCGGTGATGGGCCATAGGTGAGCTTGGAAATCCACCAAACAAATGCGCCTCCGGCAATAGCCCCGAAAAACTGACCCGCGATATAAATCCCGAGTTCTGACCTTTCGATACGCCCCCTAATCCATGCCGCAAGGGAAATGGCTGGGTTAAAATGAGAATCAGACACGTGTATAGATGTATATATAAGAGCAGTTAGTATAAGTCCAATCGCTATTGGATCTGTTGTGACCCCTATCACAACAACTAAAAAAAATGTACCAACACCCTCAGCAGCAAATTTTTTCATAAAACACAGTACGAATTTATCTGTGCAGAATCTAATTGGAAAATCGTATTTAAAGCAAATTTTAAAGAGATTAAGTATTAATTCTGTATTACTGAGTAGTTTAGACTGATTCTAACTAACACTCTTCACTCTCGCTTCATAAAAAATCGAGTTATTTACTAACTGAGAATTATCCATTTTAAGTGACGATAAAATTATGCGATTAGGTATTGTACTGATGAATCTGGGCGGGCCGACACATGAAGACAATGTTCGGATATTTTTGAAAAACCTGTTTCAGGACGAAGATATTATAAAACTTGGAGGGGGTGTCGCTCAAAACACCTTTTCTAAAGTGATTTCCAAATTTCGCGCACCAAGTGTGGCAAAAGATTACAAAGAAATTAACGGCTGCCCAAAAGGATGTACAGGAAATGCTCACTGCTATAATCGTAAAAATAAAGTAGTATCTGAGTGCTGTTCTCCGATAAATGGACTCACCGAAAGTCAGCGCAGAAGCCTTGATAAATATTTCAACAAAATTCTGCCGGGTGTAGAAACTAAAGTTTACACCTGCATGCGTTACTGGATTCCATTCGCAGATACTATTATGGATGACCTTGTTGAGGATGAGATTACTCACACGGTCTTAATGCCGCTCTATCCACAATTTTCCTGGACAACCACCGGAAGTAGTTTTCGTGACTGGGAAGACGTTAAAAAAGAGAAGTACGGAAAAGAGGGTGCTCCATGGAAAGAATTTCATGTAAAGAATTATCATCGAAATGAGTCTTATTTAAAATCCATTAACGATCGGATTGATGAGGCACTTGATGAAATGGATGAAGAGACCCGAAACAAAACTCATTTGGTATTTTCAGCTCATGGAACACCTCTGCTTGAAGTGCGGAGCGGTGATCCTTATACCATTGAAATTAAGGAAACGGTTGAAGCAGTAATGGCCCGTAGAAAAGAGAAACACTCCTACTGGCTCGGATTTCAGTCTCGCGTGGGCCCTCAAAAATGGACACAGCCCAATACCGAGGATCTGATCCGCAGACATCTTCAGTACGGAATTAAGAACTTTTTGATGATCCCGATCGCATTTGTAACGGACCATATTGAAACGCTCTATGAATTAAGTGTTGAGTTGGTTGAGGATCTCGAAGAAGAGGGTTACGAATTTGAAAATTACAAAGTAATGAAAGGATTGAACGATCATCCAAACTATATCAAAGCTCTTGCTCAGGAAACCATAAAGCGTGTTCAGCAGGAACTGGCAGACGATGACGTTCAGTGGGACAAAAAAGACAATAAAAAAACAGTGACAGCCTAACGCATGTTACACCCATCTACTAACGATTTTACACTTATAGGCATCAATCATTGGGATGCCCCTGTCGAAATACGGGAACGATTTAGCCTCGATGCTACTAAAACACGCCTTCTTCTTGATGGAGCTCGTCGTGAGGGAATAAATAGCATTTTTGTGGTTTCTACTTGTAACCGTACAGAAATCATTGCGCACAATGCAACAACGAAAGAGCTCATCAGGCTGTTGACAACCTACTCAGAAGGTAATCTTGACGAATTTCATAAGTACGGTTTTGAGCTGGAAAGTGATTTGGCCATAGAGCACCTTTTTAAAGTCTCCACCGGATTAGATTCACAGATTTTGGGCGATCTCCAGATTGTTAAGCAGGTGAAGGAGGGGTACGAGTTTTCCGCAGCCGACGGGATGATATCCGGAGAAATGCACCGACTGATGCAGCATATTTTCAGAGCTCATAAACGCTCAAGAAATGAAACATCATTAGGGCAGGGCGCGGCAACCGTTGCTTATGCAGCCGTTCGATTTGCCACCAAAACATTTGATAACCTGCAGAACAAAAATATTCTGCTTGTAGGTACCGGGAAAATTGGTAAGGTGACATGTAAAAATCTCATCAGCCTGGGTGCAAAAAAGCTTACTCTGATAAACCGAACCCGTGACCGTGCAGAATTTATAGCCGGGAAATTTAATCTGGAAGTAGCTGATATGGATCGGTTGCCGGAACAGATAGCCGAAGCAGATTTAGTGATTGTGGCTACCGGTGCAAGTAAGCCGATTATTCGCCCTGAACACATGAAGGCATCTATGGAGAGTCCAAAATTTAAAGTAATGCTGGACCTTTCCGTGCCACGAAATATAGATCCCAATGTTGCCCGCCTCGACTTTGTAGATGTAGCCAATATGGATATGCTCGGTGATGTAACCGACGAGGCCTATCAGAGGCGTGAGAAAGAAGTGCCTTTGGTAAAAAAGATTATTGAAGAAGAATTTTCTGATTATAAACTGTGGGTAAACGAACAGCGCGTGGTGCCTACAATAAAAGCTCTGACCAGAAAATTCGAAGCAATCAGAGATGATGAATTAAATTTTTTCAAAAATAAGATTACTTCTGACGATCACGAAAAGATTGAGAATTTAACCCGCAGAATCGTTAACAAAATTGCAGCTTACAGTATCGAGCACCTGAGAGATCAGCACCACTCAGAAGATGTGGCAAAAATGGTTTCAGAGATGTTTAAGCTCGAGCAAAAAGAAGAGAAATGAGTAGCTTAATAAAAATTGGAACAAGAGACAGCGAGCTCGCCACGTGGCAGGCAGAAAAAGTTTCGACTCTGTTACAAGAAGAAGGCCACAAAACCGAGCTGGTTTTTGTGAAGTCAGAAGGTGACTTGGATCTCACTACACCGCTGACTGAAATGGGAGGGAAAGGCGTTTTTACCAAAGCACTGGATGATGCCCTGCTTGAAAAACGCATTGATGTTGCCGTTCACTCCTACAAAGATTTGCCCACTGAAAATCCGTTGCCGCTCATAGTTTCCGCGGTTATGGAGCGGGAAGACCCCCGGGATTCTCTTGTGTCCCCAAAAGGACTGGATTTTTTAGATGATGACCAGTTTAAGGCTGTCATTGCCACAAGCAGTAATCGCCTTAAGGCACAGTGGCTGCATCGATATCCAAATCATGAAATTACAAACATACGCGGTAACGTTAATACAAGGCTTCGAAAAGTAAAAGAGAATGGCTGGGAAGGAGCCATTTTTGCAGCTGCTGGTCTGTTAAGAATTGGACTTAATCATCATATTTCAGAATATTTAGACTGGATGGTTCCGGCTCCGGCACAGGGTGCAATGGCGGTAATGGTTCGGGATAATGACGCTCGAATGATTGATATTACTTCAAGACTGAATGATGAGGAGTCCGCGCTTTGCACGGGCATTGAGCGCGAGCTTCTCAATGAAATGGAAGCCGGTTGCAGCGCTCCGGTTGGTGCATTTGCATGGATTGAAGACGATCAGCTCATTCTTCACGCGGTTGCCCTGAAAACGGATGGTTCCCTTCAGTATGATATTGAACTGCAGGTTCCTGTTGATGAGGCCAAAGGAATCGGCCGCGAAGCCGCAAGGAAATTACTCGATCAGGGAGCGGATAAGCTCATGGAAGAGATGAAAAAACAATAGTATTGTATCCATCGTTGATGGATTAGTTGAATATTAGTTACTTCATTGGAAATTGAGAATCAAACTCCACATCTGGAATTTGGACACTTAATCTGACCTAAAATGAAACGAACGCATAATATACTTATCACCCGCGAAATTACAGATGATCAGCTTGCTCTTGCTCAGGATCTGGGTTTAAACGTATTGGTGGAGCCGGCTATTGAAATCGAATTCCGGGATAACTGGTTGTCTGTTCAGTCTGTTTTAAAAGAAGCAGATACACCGGTATTTGTTTTTACAAGCCAAAATGGTGTGGAAGCTTTTGATCGTTTTCGGAAGGCAGGAGTCGAATTCCCCGAGAAAATGCTGGTGTATGCAGTGGGTGAAAAATCAGCCAAACGACTTAAAGAGATTGGAGTCGATGCTATAATCCCCGAAAAACAGACAGGCGTAGGATTAGCGGGAAAAATAATCAGTGATTTAGAAGGCTCAGATGAAATAAATAATCCTACGGTTCTCCATTTTTGTGGGGATCGCAGGCGTGATGAGCTTCGGCAACTGCTCACAGAAGCTGAATTTACGGTTAAGGATGTTGTGGTCTATAAAACAGTTCTGAAGCAGATGGAATTTCGTGATGCGAACTATGATGCAGTTCTGTTTTTTAGCCCAAGCGCGGTACAGGCATATCGCGAAGGCGGTGGTTTTCGAAGAGGAAAACACCCTGAGTTATTTGCTATCGGTACAACTACGGCAGAGGAATTAAGCATTGAGTCAGGCAGACATGTACACATTTCCCCAAAACCGGGCACAGAAACCCTATTAAAATTCACTGCGCAATTTTTGAATGATGGTTAAAGTCCCCCTTTGAAGGGGGAGGCGAACAGAGTGAGCGGGGGATGATGAAGGATTTAGCTACTACTCATATTTAGCTTAATGATAAAAGTCAGTAAAATGACTACTAACAAAAACCTTTATTACAATAAGAGTCTAAAGGAATTAGCACGTGAGCTAAGAAAGAGTTCTACCAAATCAGAAGTTCGTATATGGACAGAACTACTAAGAGCCAAAAACACCGGCTATACATTTTTAAGGCAGCGGCCTGTTCTAAATTACATCGCCGATTTTCTGTGTAAAGAGCTTAAATTAATCATTGAACTGGATGGATTTTCGCATCAATTTGAACAGCAGTGGAAAAAGGATAAGAAGCGACAAGAAGAACTTGAGTCAGCAGGATTTAAAATTTTACGCTTTACTGACGATGAAGTGATGGATGATATTCGAAATGTTGAAAGTGAAATTATGTATTGGATTGAAAAACGTAATGACCAGATTTAAGCATCTTATGAGCAAGAGCAAAATTTGAAAATAGAACGATACTCAGTCATCATCCCCCGGTATAAACGCTGAACGCGTTTATACGTCCCCCTTCCAAGGGGGACATTTTAACAACTAATTTATATAAGCAAAAAAACACAAATGAACCACGATTTCCCAAAACTAAAAAATGATCTTTTTCTGCGTGCACTTAAAGGAGAAGAAGTAGAACGCCCTCCTGTGTGGATGATGCGTCAGGCCGGACGATATTTGCCGCAATACATGGTTTTACGCAAGAAATATACATTTTTTGAGCGTGTGGAAACCCCGGAGCTAGCCTGTGAAATTACCCTTCAGCCAATTGACGAACTAGAGCCGGACGCAGCTATCATTTTCTCTGATATTTTAACGGTGCCGCAAGCGCTGGGGATTGATGTGGATTTGGTAAAGGGAAAAGGACCGGTTTTGGGGAATCCCATAAGAACGGTTGATGATGCTTTTGCCATTTTAGCAGAAGATGTACCTGAAAAACTAAGCCATGTGATGGACGCCATCACGTTAACCCGAAAAGAGCTCAACGGAAGAGTTCCTCTAATCGGATTTGCCGGTGCTCCATGGACACTCTTTTGTTACATGGTGCAGGGCGAAGGTTCGAAAACATTTGATAAAGCGAAGGCTTTTCTCTTTCAGCACCCCGATGCAGCCCGACACGTTATGAAAGAGCTGACTAAAGCGACCATCGACTATTTACAAGCCCAGGTGAAAGCCGGCGCTCAAACCGTTCAGCTGTTTGATTCATGGTCAGGTCTGTTAAGCCCGGATGATTTTAACGAATGGGCACTTCCATACCTTATTGAAATTTGTCAGTCTATTAAAGA